>CANQZF010000014.1 GCA_947628265.1 uncultured Oscillospiraceae bacterium | reverse complement strand
AAAATGGCGAATATTCGGGAGAGACGGGAGGAGCTGGAAAAGCTCATCGTTTGTGACGCCGGGGTGCGCGCCCGGGACTCCTCCGGCAGGTTCCGGCCCGAGGAGGAGGATGAGGTCCGCACCTGCTTTCAGCGGGACATCGACAGGATCACCCACTCCAAGGCCTTCCGGCGCTTAAAGCAGAAGACCCAGGTCTTTTTGGAGCCGGAGGGGGACCACTACCGCACGCGCCTGACGCACACGCTGGAGGTCACCCGCATCGCCCGCACCATCGCCCGGGCCCTCAACTTAAACGAGGACCTGACGGAGGCCATCGGTCTCGGCCACGATCTGGGCCACACGCCCTTCGGCCACGCCGGGGAGCGGGCCCTTAACGAGCTTCTGGCGGACCTGGGGGGCTTTCGGCACTACGAGCAGAGCCTCCGGGTGGTGGATGTCATCGAGAAGGAGGGCCGGGGCCTCAACCTCACCAACGAGACGCGGGAGGGCATTTTGCGCCACACCTGCGACCCCCTCTCCAGGACCCTGGAGGGCCAGGTGGTGCGCCTCTCCGACAAGATCGCCTACATAAACCACGACGTGGACGACGCCATCCGCTCCGGGACCCTCCGGGGGGAGGAGATCCCCGAGGTGGTCCGGCAGGTCCTGGGGAAACGGTACAGCGTCCGGATCAACACCATCGTGGAGGACGTCATCGCCCAGGGCACGACCTCCGGGGTCATCCGCATGAGCGAGGAGGTGGCCGGGGCGGTGGAGGCGTTTTCCGACTTCCTCTACGAGCGGGTCTACAAAAATCCCACCGTAAAGGGGGAGGAAAAGAAGGTTTTGGGCCTTCTTTCCGGGATATTTGATTATTTCGTTAAAAATCCGGCAAAAATGTCGGCAGAATACCTGGAAACGGTCTACCGCGAGGGCCCGGAGCGCGCCGTGGCGGACTACGTGGCGGGGATGACCGACCCATACGCCATCGAGGTATACAACAGCATTTTCGTCCCCATGGCGTGGACCGTGAAATAAAAATATACATTTATTTATGGGAAAGGAGGGGGTTATATGGCTATTCCTGACAGCTTTATAGAGGAGCTTGTGGCGCGAAGCGATATTGTGGATGTGGTGTCGGACTATGTGCAGCTGACGAAACGCTCCGGGGCCAACCAGTTCGGCCTCTGCCCGTTCCACTCGGAAAAGACGCCCTCCTTCTCCGTCTCGCCGGACAAGCAGATCTACCACTGCTTCGGCTGCGGCAAGGGCGGCGGGGTCATCAGCTTCATCATGGAGATCGAGAACCTGCCCTTCCGGGACGCCGTGGCCTTTTTGGCCCGCAGGGCCGGTATGGAGATGCCCGACGAGGGGGACGACAAGGCCCTCCAGGGCTACCGGGCGCGGCTTTTGGAGCTCAACCGCCAGGCCGCCCGGTGGTTTTACGACAATTTATCGAGACCCGAGGGGGCCGGGGCGGTGGAGTACCTCAAAAAGCGGGCCCTGACGCCGAAAACGGTGAAGACCTTCGGCCTGGGGGCCGCGCCGGACGATTGGTACGCCCTGACCAACGAGATGCGAAAACGGGGCTTTTCCGACCAGGAGCTTCTGGACGCGGGCCTCTCCAAGCGGGGCAAGGGCGGGGGGCTCTACGACGTCTTCCGAAACCGCCTTGTGTTCCCGGTCATCGACGTCCGGGGCAGCGTCATCGGCTTCTCGGGGCGCATCATCGGGGACGGGGAGCCAAAATATTTAAATACCCCGGACACGCCGGTCTTCTCCAAGAGCCGGAACCTTTTCGCCCTCAACCTCGCCAAGCGCACGAAGCGGGGGATGCTCATTTTGGCGGAGGGCAACGTGGACGTGGTGATGCTCCACCAGGCGGGCTTCGACTGCGCCGTGGCGAGCTTGGGCACCTCCCTCACCGCCGACCAGGCCCGGCTCATGGCCCGGTACACCCAGAACGTGGTGATCGCCTACGACTCCGACGGGGCCGGCGTCAAGGCAGCCCAGAGGGCCATCGGGCTTCTGGAGCCGGCGGGGCTGAAGGTCCGGGTACTGCGGATGGAGGGGGCCAAGGACCCCGACGAGTTCATCAAAATGAAGGGGCCGGAGGCCTTCGAGCTCCTCTTGGAGCGCAGCGCCAACCACGTGGAGTATAGAATACTGGCGGCGAAAGCGAAATACGATATGGATACGGACGACGGGCGTCTGGGCTTTTTGCGGGAGGCCACCCAGATCCTGGCGGAGAACCCCAGCCCCGTGGAGCGGGAGCTCTACGCCGGGAGAGTGGCGGAGATGATCGGCGTCTCGGCGGAGGCGGTGAAGAGCGAGGTCCGCCGGGAGGGCCGCATCCGGGCCGCCTCGGACAGGAAAAAGCGGGAGCGGGAGGTCATGCGCCCGGAGGTGACGGCACAGCCGGCGGGGAAGAGCATCCGCTACGGCAACGTGGCCTCCGCCACGGCGGAGGAGGGGATCGTCACCCTCCTGATGGCGGACCCGCAGCTCGTTATCTTCACCGGGGAGCTGCGGGCGGAGGATTTTACCTCGCCGTTTCTGGGCAAGGTGTTCTCCATGATAAAGGAGCGATTTTCCGCCGGAGAGGAGATCACCCCGGCGGTCATCGCCTCCAGGCTGGAGCCGGACGAGGCCGCGCACCTCACGGGGATGCTCCAGCGCCCCGTCAATCTGGGCCAGGCCCGGGAGGCCATGGCCGACTACATAGACAAAATAAAGACCGAACAGCTCAAAAGGACCGGGGACCGGGACCTTCTGGCGGTCAGGGAAAAATACCAAAAGAAAAAAGGGCTTGGAGGATAAAGACCATGGAAGAGAACAAGAAAAACAATCAGCACGCGAAGGCGCCCGTCAGCGAGGAGGCCGCCGCCCAGCAGAGGCAGGCCGCCCTCGATAAACTGGAGGCCCTGGTGAAGGAGGGCCAGAGGAAGGGGTCCCTCTCCTCCAAGGAACTCAGCGTCGTGGACGGGCTCAACTTAGACCCGGAGACGGTGGATAAGTTCTACGAGCGGCTGGAGGCCCTGGGCGTGGACACCACCGACGAGGAGGCCCTGGAGCTTTTAGAGGACATCGACGCGCCCTTAGAGGAGCTGGACGACATCGACGAGATCACCCGGGAGGAGCTGGAGAGCGCCGACGCCCTGGCCGACGCCTACGCCATCGACGACCCGGTGCGGATGTACCTCAAGGAGATCGGCAAGGTGAACCTCCTGACCCCCGAGGAGGAGGTGGACCTGGCCCGCCGGATGGCCGAGGGCGACGAGGAGGCCAAAAAGCGCATGGCCGAGGCGAATTTGCGCCTCGTGGTCTCCATCGCCAAGCGCTACGTGGGCCGTGGGATGCTCTTTTTGGACCTCATCCAGGAGGGCAACCTGGGGCTCATCAAGGCTGTGGAGAAATTTAACTACCAGAAGGGCTATAAGTTCTCCACCTACGCCACCTGGTGGATCCGCCAGGCCATCACCCGGGCCATCGCCGACCAGGCCCGCACCATCCGCATCCCGGTGCACATGGTGGAGACCATCAACAAGGTCATAAGGGTCAGCCGCCAGCTTCTCCAGGAGCTGGGCCACGACCCCTCCCCGGAGGAGATCGCCGAGGAGATGGATATGCCCGTGGACAAGGTCCGGGACATTTTGAAGATCGCCCAGGAGCCCGTGAGTCTGGAGACGCCCATCGGCGAGGAGGAGGACAGCCACCTGGGGGACTTCATCGAGGACGAGGCCGCCTCGGAGCCAGCGGAGGCCGCCAGCTTCACCCTTCTGAAAGAGCAGCTCATGGAGGTCCTGGACACCCTGACCCCCAGGGAGAAGAAGGTGCTGGAGCTCAGGTTCGGCATCCTGGACGGGCGGACCCGGACCCTCGAGGAGGTGGGCCGGGAATTCAACGTCACCCGGGAGCGCATCCGCCAGATCGAGGCCAAGGCCCTCCGCAAGCTGCGCCACCCGTCAAGGTCCAAGAAGCTGAAGGACTTTTTGAACTGACGGAAGCCGCCGGGGACCCTCCGGGGGTTCGGGAGGGTTACCTATGTTGCTCTTGACATGGAACCCGCCCCTACGGCATTATTTGGGAAATGTTGCGTTTTAATGGGAAAATCTATCAAATTTCTCGTAGGGGCGGGTTCATCTCCGGCCCAAGAGCCGCCCCGTTGGGGCGGTTGGCCTCCGAAACGCGCCTGCGGGCGCAGCAAACCCGCCCGTCCCCGATTTATATCCGCCCTCCCAATCAACGCAAAAGAATTTCCTCTGCCTCCCACTCATATACTCCCAAAAAGGGGAGTGATCAACATGGATTGCAGGATCGGCGACCTTCGGTATAAGGAGGTCATCAACGTGAACACCGGCTACCGGCTGGGGTTCGTGTCCGACGGGGTCTTTGACATCGCCACGGGCCAGATGAAGGCCCTGGTGGTGCCGGGACAGTATAAGGTCATGGGGCTCTTCGGCAAGGGGGAGGACTACATCATCCCCTGGAGCGCCATCCGCCGCATCGGGGACGACATCATCCTGGTGGAGGAGGACCGCGTGGAGACGCGGGAGAAGAAGCCCAGGGTGAAATACAGCCACGAGGGGCAGCGCGACCAATACAAATAGAGACACACAGACAGTTGGAGTACATATGAAAAAGAAAAAGTGGATAATTGGGCTTTTGATCGCCGCAGCGGTGCTTATCGCTGCGGCCGGCGTCTATGCCTACGTTTTTTTCTACGACGCCTTTGACATCGTGGCGGCGCACATCGGCTGGAGCGCGGAGCTCCCGGAGGACATGGAGGAGGACGGCTCCCTCAGCCGCGCCTACACCACCTATGAAAACGGGTACCTCAAGGCCGTGGTCTCTGTGGAGCGCTCGCCGTACCTCGATAAGCGGGTGTACATCGACGAGAGCTTTGACAGATTCGTTTTGAACGAGGGCTGGCAGACGGCCAACGGCGCCCGGATCCTTCGGAACGAGGACGTGGGCGGGTGCCGGGTGCTGACGGCGCGGGTGGACACCGTGCCGGAGGGGATGGCGGACACGTACGTCTACGTGACCCGGAACATCCCCCTGACCCGGTATTTCCTCCGGGCGATGCTGAAATACAATAGCGCCGACGCGGAAAAAGCGGAGAGCGACATTGAAAAATTTATCGGGAGCTTTCGCCCGAAGCTGACCTTCGCGGAGAAGGAGCTCAACACGGATTTCCGGCTCCTGCTGCCGGCGGACTGGACGGAGGAGACCCGGGCGGCCTATGAGAAACTGCGCTCCGCCCAGCACCCGTATCTGGGGGCCTTCAGCGCGGACGTGGCGGCGCTGGAGGGGGAGCTGGGGCGAAATTTGCCCCTGGCGCTGGTGTACGCCCACCTCAACGACCCCCTGCCCATAGACAGGATGGAGAGCTGGTATGCCCGGGGAAAGCTGACGGAGCTAACCCTTCAGCTCACCGTCACCGGGAACATGGAGCTCTACGCCGCCTCCTCGCCGCTTCTGGACGTTTTGAACGGCAAATATGACGGGACTCTGCGGGACATGGCCCAAGAGCTCCGGGATTTCGGACACCCGGTGCTCTTCCGGCTCAACAACGAGATGAACTCCGACTGGACAAGCTGGTCCGGGGTGGTGAACCTCTCCGACCCCGACCTCTACGGCGCGGTGTGGCGGTATATCTACGACCTCTTTGACAGCGAGGGGGCCCACAACCTCATCTGGGTGTGGAACCCCAACGACCGGGACTTCCCGCCGGCCAGCTGGAACTCGTACCTCGCCTACTGGCCGGGGAACGGGTACGTCCATATGCTGGGCGTCACCGGCTACAACACCGGCACCTACTACGCCGACACCACCGGGGAGGAGTGGCGGACCTTCAGGGAGATCTACGACGCCATCCGGGAGGAGTACCTGCCCCATTTCGCCGATTTCCCCTGGATGATCACGGAATTCGCCTCCTCCTCCGTGGGCGGGGACAAGGCAGCGTGGATCCGGGATATGTTCCGGGACCTGCCCCGTTACCCGGAGATCAAGGCGGCGGTGTGGTTCGACTTTGCGGACTTTGATCTCTCCGTCTCTGCGGAGACCGTCTCCCGCCCCTACTGGCTGGCGGAGACGCCGGAGACGGCGGCGGCCTTTGTGGAGGGCGCCCGGGGCTGGCCGGAGAGATTTTTTGATTGAAAAATTGAAAAAAGAGCAAAATAATTCTTGCATTCCCATAAAAGCTCTGGTATAATGCTAAAGCCCCAAAACGGGGTATTACGCACACGGACGGACAGGACGCATGGTGCCGGGAGGCTTGCGCGCTGGAGGATGGCCGTGGAGGTAAGAACTTAAATTGAAAAGGAGAAAAACAATGGCAGTCGTATCAATGAAACAGCTTCTGGAGGCCGGCGTGCATTTCGGCCACCAGACCCGCAGGTGGAACCCCAAGATGGCACCCTACATCTACATGGAGCGCAACGGCATCTACATCATCGACCTCTCCAAGACCGTGAAGAAGCTGGAGGAGGCCTACAACTTCGTGCGTGACCTCTCCCAGAACGGCGGGACACTTCTCTTCGTGGGCACCAAGAAGCAGGCCCAGGACGCCATGCGCGAGGAGGCCGAGCGCGTGGGCATGTACTATGTCAACGCCCGGTGGCTGGGCGGCATGCTCACCAACTTCAAGACCATGCGCACCCGTATCGACCGTCTGGCGCAGCTCAAGAAGATGCAGGAGGACGGCACCTTTGATATGCTCCCCAAGAAGGAGGTCATGAAGCACCTGGGCGAGATGGCGAAGCTCGAGAAGTACCTCGGCGGCGTCAAGGAGATGAACAAGCTCCCCTCCGCCCTCTTCATCGTGGACCCCCGCAAGGAGCGCAACGCCATCGCCGAGGCCAGAAGGCTGGGCATCCCCGTGGTGGCCATCGTGGACACCAACTGCGATCCCGACGAGGTCGATTACGTGATCCCCGGCAACGACGACGCCATCCGCGCCATCCGCCTCATCGCCTCCACCATGGCCAACGCCATCCAGGAGGGCCGTCAGGGCGAGGACGCCGAGGCCGCCAAGGAAGAGGCCGAGGCCGAGACGGAGACCGCCGAGTAATAGAAACGCTTTAGAATATAGGAGGAATTTCAAATGGCAATCACTGCCGCTGACGTAAAAAATCTGCGCGAGATGACCGGTGTCGGCATGATGGACTGCAAGAAGGCCCTGGCCGCCACCGACGGAGATATAGACAAGGCCGTGGAGTGGCTGCGGGAGAAGGGTCTCGCCGCCGCCCAGAAGAAGGCCGGGCGCATCGCCGCCGAGGGCGTGGCCTACGCCGCCGCCATCGACGGAGTGGGCGTCTGCGTTGAGGTCAACGCCGAGTCCGACTTCGTGGCCAAGAACGACGTCTTCGTGGACTATGTCCATCAGATCGCCGCCGTCGTGGCCCACGACGCCCCCGCCGACCTGGACGCCCTCATGGGCTGCAAGTACCCCGGCACGGACCTCACCGTCAAGGAGGCCCAGAACGAGAAGGTCCTGGTCATCGGCGAGAACATCAACGTCCGCCGCTTCGCCCGCTTCGCCGACGGCGTCTCCGTCCCCTATGTCCACATGGGCGGCAAGATCGGCGTCATCGTGAACCTGGACACCGACCTGCCCGCCGAGAAGGTGGAGGCCATCGGCAAGGACGTGGCCATGCAGATCGCGGCCCTGAACCCCCGCTTCTGGGACAAGTCCCAGGTCACCCAGGACGTCCTGGACGAGGAGAAGAAGATCATGATGGCCCAGATGGCCAACGACCCCTCCATGGCCAGCAAGCCCGAGCAGGTCCGGGAGCGCATCGTCATGGGCAAGCTCAATAAGTTCTACGCCGAGAACTGCCTTCTCCAGCAGGAGTTCGTGAAGGACAATTCCGTGAGCGTTGAGAAGTACATCGCCGCCAGCGCCAAGGCCCTGGGCGGAAATGTGAAGTTCTCCGACGCCGTCCGCTTTGAGAAGGGCGAGGGCATCGAGAAGCGCCAGGACGACCTGGCCGCCGAAGTCGCCAAGCTCGTAAAATAAGTTAAAATACCGTTTCTCCCCAGACACACGCTGTCTGGGGAGAAGTTTATTTTGAGAAAGGAGTTTCCGTATGCGTCCCATCAAGATCGCTTACATCGGCGGCGGGTCCAAGCTGTGGGCCCGGTCCTTCATGCAGGATCTGGCCCTGGCGCCGGACCTTATGGGGGAGGTGGCGCTTTACGACATCGACCTTCCGGCGGCGGAGCGGAACCGGAAAATCGCCGAGCGTATCCACGCAAAGCCGGAGGCGCTGTCCAAATTCACCTACACCGTGGCGGAGACACTGGAGACGGCCCTCACGGGGGCGGATTTCGTGCTGATGAGCATCCTCCCCGGCACCTTCCGGGAGATGCGCTCCGACGTCCACGCGCCGGAGAAGTACGGCGTCTACCAGTCCGTGGGCGACACCGCCGGCCCCGGGGGCGTCCTGCGGGCCATGCGGACCCTGCCTATTTACGAGGGCTTCGCCCGGGCCATCGAAAAGTGCTGCCCCGAGGCGTGGGTGCTGAACCTGACAAACCCCATGAGCGCCTGCGTCAAGGTGCTCTACGACGTGTTCCCGAAGATCCGGGCCTTCGGCTGCTGCCATGAGGTCTTCCACACCCAGGACTTCCTGTGCGGGGTCCTGCGGGAGGAGACGGGCATCGACCTCACACGCCGGGAGATTTTCACCGACGTCTCCGGCGTCAACCACTTCACCTGGATCACCAAAGCCCAATACCGTGACACGGACATCATGGCGCTGCTGCCGGATTTCGTGGCGCGGCACTTTGAGGAGGGCTACAACGAGTCGGGGCCCGTGGATGCCTTTCGCACCGACACCTTCTCCTACGCCAACCGGGTGAAAATGGACCTCTGGCGTCGCTACGGGGCCCTGGGCGCGGCGGGGGACCGGCACCTCGTTGAGTTTGTGAACAACACCTGGTACTTAAAGGACCCGGAGACGGTGGAGAAGTGGAAATTCGGCCTCACCACCGTGGATTTCCGGGAGAAAAATCAGGCGCGGCAGATCGCGGAGTCCATCGAGATGGCGGAGGGGAGACGTGAGGTGCCCCTGGCCCCCTCCGGGGAGGAGCTGGTGCGGCTTTTGCGGGGCATTCTTGGCCTGGAGACGGTGGTGTCCAACGTCAATATGCCAAACCGGGGCCAGATGCCGGGGATGCCGCTGGGGAGCATCGTGGAGACAAACTGCGTCTTCACCCACATGAGCGTCGTCCCCGTCACCGCCGCGCCCCTGCCCTCCGGGGCCCTCACGCTGGTGCGCCGGTGCTCGGACAACATCGACCTCACCTGCGAGGGTGTCCGGGAGCGGGACATGGACAAGCTCTTCGCCGCCTTTATAAACCAGCCCCTCTGCTCCACTCTGACCATGGACGAGGCGAGGGAGCTCTTCACGACCATGTGCCGAAACACCAGGGAATACTTAGAGCCGTATTTCAAGCTCTGGTAAGAAAAAGAAAGACCCCGCCTCCCCGTGATCTGGGGGGACGGGCGGGTTTAGAACCCGCCCCTACGGCATTATTTGGAAATGTTGCGTTTTGATGGGAAAATCTATCAAATTTCTCGTAGGGGCGGGTTCCAAACCCGCCCGAACGCAGCACCTTCAATTATCAAACCGCCCAAAAAGGTTTGCGGCTTCGCCGCACATCAAAACATTCGCCGCAAATTTTTGCGGCGAAAACCTTTTTTGGGGATGGTGCGTTGATTTATGGTGAGGTGTACCCCGAAGGCCGGGTCGCCGAGACGGCGACCCCTACGGCGTTGTTCGAGGGTTGACGTGATAAACGGGGGATGGGCGGCGGTTTAAGGCCTGTCAAGTGATTATTTCGACCCCCATATTGCCCTGAAATGTTCCCGTAGGGGCCGATGACCACATCGGCCCGTCCCCAATTATTGCGCCCGCCCCGAAAAGCGGAAAAATAAAATGGGCCGCCAAGAGAGGCGGCCCCTACGGGGGCGGTAAGGACGGGAAAACGGCCGGGGCATTCCCTTATCAAAAGCTGATCTTCCCCAGGAAATAGGACCCCACGGCGCCGAGCACGGCCAGGGCGATGCCCACAAGCTGCGACCAGGCGAGGGTGAACCTGGGGACGATGAGGGCGGCGGAGACGATGAGGAAGCCTAAGACCGCGTAATAGGCCCAGCCGTGGAACCTGTCGAAGAGCCAACGGGCGGCCTTCACCGTCAGGATGAAGAATCCCCCGGCGCCGGCGCACACGAAGAGGACCGTCAGGACCTGAAGGTTGGCGAAGGCGTCCATCATGGCCCGGTACCAACCCAGGTACATGAGGATGAAGGAGGTGGAGATCCCCGGCACCACCGTTCCCACGGAGACGATGGCCCCGGAGACGGCGGCCATCAGGGGGGTGAGGGCCTGGACCTCCGGGATCTGCCCCTCCTCCTTTTTGAGAAGCAGCAGCAGGAGCGCCAGGGCCGCGCCCAGGACGGTGGCCAAAAGGTAGCGCTTTTTGAAGCCCCGCTCGTTGGCCTCCTTGATGAAGGAGGGGACGCCCCCGGCCACAAGGCCGATAAAGAGCCAGATGACCTCCGTGTACCACCGGTCCATGACCCGCTTGAGGACCACGGCCCCCAGAAGAAAGCCCAGGCCCGCGCCGAGGCCAATGGGGAGGAGGAAGAGGAAATTTTTCTTCGGGGCCTTGAAAAACCCGGCTATGGCGTCGATCATGGGGACGTAGATCCCCAAGCTCACCGCCATCACCCCGCCGGACACCCCCGGCAGGATCCCCCCGATGCCGATGACCGCGCCGACCAGCATATGGAGCAGGAACCTGGCCCGGGGCGTCAGCTCCTTTTGCGTTTCATTGTCTCTCCCCATAATAACACCCTTTTCGTGTTCTCTCGATTTGGAAGTATAGCACATTTTCTCCCCTCTGCCAACACATATCCCATTAATGTTCTGTTAAGATTATTCTAACAGCCGGGGCCCGGACATATACATACATCACATAAACCGCCGTCGGCGGGGGGCGAGGAGTTAAGCGAATGGACAGAGCCAACGATACGGTCAGACTTTGCGGCGTCGCCGCCGGCGCGCCGGTGCTTTCCCACATGGGGCGGGACGGGGCGTTTATGCGGTTTCCCCTGGCGGTGAGACGCCTTTCCGGGACGGAGGACGTCCTCAATATCATCGTGGAGGAGAAAAAGCTCCGGGAGCTGGAGATCGGCGACGAGACGAAGCTCCTGGTGACCGGGGAGGTCCGCTCCTACAATAACCGCTCCGGGGAGGGGCCCAGGCTCGTCATCACCGTGCTGGCCCGGGAGATCGCCTTCACCAATGGGGAGTTTGAAAACCGCGTGGAGCTGACAGGCACCGTCTGCAAGGAGCCCAAGCTCCGGCGCACCCCCATGGGGCGGGAGATCTGCGACCTCATGCTGGCGGTGAACCGCAGCTACGGGCGCAGCGACTACATCCCCTGCATCACCTGGGGGGCCGTGGCCCGCCGGGCCGCCGGTTGGACCGTGGGAACCGTGGTGGAGCTCACTGGGCGGCTCCAGAGCCGGGGATACATCAAGATGGAGGGCGATACCCCCGTGGAGAAGACTGCCTACGAGATCTCCGCCGTCACGGCGAGGCCGGCGGAGGCGGAGGAGACGTAAGCTCCATGACAATTCCGACGATAAAATGTTGATTTTTTCCTTGACGTTTATTTACTTTGCATATAAAATAGAAGCATCTATTTTAAACGAGAAAGGGAGAACCAGCCCATGAGAAAAACAAAGATCGTCTGTACCATCGGTCCGGCCTGCGCCAACGAGGAGACGCTGACCAAGATGTGCCTTGCCGGAATGAACGTGGCGCGCCTCAACTTCTCCCACGGCACCCATGAGAGCCACCAGGTGACCATCGACCTCATCAAAAAGGTCCGGGAAAAGCTGAACCTGCCCATCGCCATCCTCTTGGACACCAAGGGCCCGGAGTATCGCATCCGCACCTTTGAAAACGGCAAGATCACCTTAAACGAGGGGGACCCTTTCACCTTCACCACCGAGGACGTGGTGGGCAATCAGGAGCGGGTCTCCGTGAGCTACGAGGGGCTGCCTCACGAGCTTTCCGCCGGGGACACCATCCTTCTCAATAACGGCCTCATGACCTTTAAGGTCACCGGCACCACCAAGACCGAGGTCCAGACGGTCGTCGTCGAGGGCGGCGTCCTCTCCGACCGGAAGAGCATGGCCTTCCCCGGGAAGGTCTTAAAGCAGGTCTACCTCTCCGAGCAGGACAAGGCCGACATCCTCTTCGGCGTGGCCAACGACGTGGACTTCATCGCCTGTTCCTTCGTCTCCAACGCCCAGAACATCCGGGACATCAAGGGGCTTCTTGCCGAGCACAACGTGAAGGGCATCGACATCATCGCCAAGATCGAAAACCGCGCCGGCGTGGACAACATCGAGGAGATCTGCGCCGAGTGCGACGGCATCATGGTGGCCCGTGGGGATCTGGGCGTGGAGATCCCCTTCGAGGAGCTGCCCGGCATCCAAAAGCACCTCATCACCAAGTGCCGGCTTCTCGGCAAGATGGTCATCACCGCCACGGAGATGCTGGAGTCCATGATCGAGAAGCCCCGGCCCACCCGCGCCGAGATCTCCGACGTGGCCAACGCCGTCTACGACGGCACCTCCGCCATCATGCTCTCCGGCGAGACGGCCTCCGGCAAGCACCCGGTGCTGGTGGTGGAGACCATGAGCCGTATAGCGGAGGAGGCCGAGCGGGGCATCGACTTTGACGAGCAGTTCCGCACCTTCAACTTCAACATCCACAACACCGTGGACGCCATCTCCCACGCCACCTGCGGCATGGCCATCGACGTGGACGCCAAGGTCATCGCCGTCTGCTCCCTCTCCGGCAAGACCGTGCGCATGGTGTCCCGTTTTCGCTGCCCGGTGGACATCCTGGGCGTCACCACGGACGAGAAGAGCTGGCGCAAGCTGGGCCTTTCCTGGGGCGTCTGCCCGGCTCTCTCGGAGGAGTATAATTCCACCGACGTCCTCTTCTACATGGCCACCCGCCTTGCCAAGGAGAACTTCGACCTTAAATCCGGCGACCGCATCGTCATCACCGGCGGCGCCTCCACCGGCAAGAGCGGCAACACCAACCTCATCAAGATCGAGAACATCTGACAGTTCAACATACGAAAGGCCCTCCCGAAAACCGGGAGGGCCTTTCGACGCGGTATTATAATGTTGTCATTTTAAATGGGAAATCTTACGATTTTACGTAGGGGCCGGACACCGTGCCGGCCCGTCCCCCCGATAATCTCCGTACCACCGAACACCGCCGTAAGGGCCGATGACCACATCGGCCCATTTCCCCGTTTTTTTCACCGCCCCCCGTAACCCGTTGTAGGGGCCGCCTCTCTTGGCGGCCCGTCCCCCGTCCTTGCCCCTCCCTTTGGGAGGGGGTAGGGGGTGGGAGTCAAATCAGCGGCCCGGAGGGCCGCAACCACTTTAGCCTTCCCCGCTTAGGCGGGGAAGGTGGCGCGTTAGCGACGGATGAGGTGAGAGAGTGCGTTCATCTGGGCGCTCAAAATCCTTCACCTTCTCACCTCACCCCTGCCCCTCCCCGCCTAAGCGGGGAGGGCAAAAAGGAGCGGCTCCGCCGCACATTAAAACTATTCGCCGCAAAATTTTGCGGCGAAAACCGTTTTTGGGAGGCATATGCGAACCGGAAAAGCGGGCCGCCAAGAGAGGCGGACCCCTACCCCTTTACGCATCAAAAAGCGCGCGGCAAAAACGCCGCGCGCTCCATGCGTTTCATACTTTACTTTTTAAACCCGTCCTTCAGCGCCACGGAACGGTTGAAGACGAGCCTCTCCGCCGTGGAGTCCTTGTCGGCGGCGAAGTAGCCAAGGCGCAGGAACTGGAAGGAGTCGGTGGGCTTGGCCTCCGCGAGGGACTTTTCCGCTTTGCAGCTGGTGACGATCTCCAGGGAGTTGGGGTTCAAGCAGGCGATATAGTCCTCGGCGGCGTCGGGGGCGGGGTCGGAGAAGAGGTTGGAGTAGAGCCGGACCTCCGCGTCCACGCAAGTCTCGGCGTCCACCCAGTGGAGGGTCGCGCCCTTTACCTTTCGCCCGTCGGCGGGGTCGCCGCCCCGGGAGTCCGGGTCGTAGGTGCAGTGGATGGCGGTGACATTCCCGTTCTCATCCTTTTCGCACCCGGTACAGGTGATGAGATACGCCCCCTTCAGGCGGCACTCCGGACCGCCGGGGGTCAGCCGCTTATATTTGGGCTCCGGGACCTCCATGAAGTCCTCCGCCTCCACCCAGAGCTCCCGGGAGAAGCTGACCGGGCGGACGCCGGCCGCTGGGTCGGAGGGGTTATTCTCCACCTCCACCGTCTCATGGGCGCCCTCGGGGTAGTTGTCGATGATGAGCTTCACCGGGCGCAGGACGGCCATGCGCCGGGGGGCGTGGGCGTTCAGGTCGTCCCGGAGGCACGACTCCAAAAAGGCGTACTCCACGGTGGAGGGAACCTTCGCCACGCCGATCTGGTCGGTGAAGGCCCGGATGGACGCCGGGGTGTACCCCCGCCGCCGAAGGCCGCAGAGGGTTGGCATCCGGGGGTCGTCCCAGCCGGAGACGTATCCCTCCTCCACAAGCCTTCTGAGCTTGCGCTTGGACATGACGGTATTCGTTATGCCCAGCCTGGCGAACTCGATCTGCCGGGGCTTTGAGGGCACGTCCACGTTGTTGATGACCCAGTCGTAAAGGGGCCTGTGGTCCTCATACTCCAGGGAGCACAGGGAGTGGGTGATGCCCTCCAGGGCGTCCTGGATGGGGTGAGCGAAGTCGTACATGGGGAAGATGCACCACTTGGTGCCCTGGCGGTGGTGCTCGATATAGCGGATGCGGTAGAGGACCGGGTCGCGCATGTTGAAATTCCCGGAGGCCAGGTCGATCTTGGCCCGGAGGGTGTACTTCCCCTCGGGGAACTCCCCGTTTTTCATGCGCTCAAAGAGGTCCAGGCTCTCCTCCACGGGCCTGTCGCGCCAGGGGGAGCGGGCGGGGGTGTTCACGTCGCCCCGGTACTCCTTGAACTCCTCGGGCGTCAGCTCGCACACGTACGCCAGGCCCTTTTTGATGAGCCCCAGGGCCAGCTCGTAGGTCTTCTCAAAGTAGTCCGAGCCGTAAAAGAACCGGTCATCCCAGTCGAAGCCCAGCCAGTGGATGTCCTCCTTGATGGCGTCCACGTACTCCGTGTCCTCGCGGGCCGGGTTTGTGTCATCCATGCGGAGGTTGCAGATGCCGCCGAAGCGCTGGGCGGTGCCGAAGTCGATGCACAGGGCCTTGCAGTGGCCGATGTGCAAATATCCGTTGGGCTCCGGGGGGAACCGGGTGTGGACCTGCTTCCCGTAAAAGCGCCCGCCGGGGGCGATGTCCTCCTCCACAAAAGCCTCGATAAAGTTCCTGCTGTCAGTGTCAGCCATATGGGTCGTCCTTTCAATGCAAGTGATGCCATTATAGTAAAAGGGACCCGCAAAGTCAAGGGACAGGCCGGAATTTACATTATATTATAGGTATAATAACTCCGAAAAGGCAGGATTTGGACCCACAAAAAAATTTTCGGATTTTTCGAAAAAAGTTGTTGACAAATCGCGCCGGCTGCGTTATATTAATCAAGCTGCTTCGAGCGGCGGGTACCAAGCCAAAAATTCCTCTTGAAAAAACGAAAAAAGTTCTTGACAAGAGAGAACGGATGTGGTATTCTAAAAGTCCGCTGAACCCTGTGGGGGAAAGCGGGAATGCACCTTGCGAATTAAACAATGTAAGCGAGAAAGCACCAGAAAAAACGGGAAGGGCTTTCGTTGCGAAAGCAACAAAGAAATTCTTTTGAGAGCTAGTATAGCGATCAAGAAATAGAT
>CANQZF010000013.1 GCA_947628265.1 uncultured Oscillospiraceae bacterium | reverse complement strand
ATCTCATTTGCCCCTCCCTCCGGGAGGGGTGCCCGAGCGAAGCGATGGGCAGGGTGGGTCCGTATATCCACCACCCCCACCCCCTGCCCCCTCCCAAAGGGAGGGGCTTTTAAAATGTGCGGCGAATACCTTTTTCGGGGATGGTGCTTTTATTTTCACCGAAATATCAACCCACTGGAGGCGGCCCCTCCCCGATAACCTCCCAACCCACAATCACAGCAACACCCGCCAACAAAATTCCCGCCCCGATATACGGGGCGGGATTTTTCGTTATCTTCTTCCCCCAAAGGACCCTCCGCTTCTTCCGCCGCCGGAGGGGCGAAATCCGCCGGATGGGCGGGAGCCTCCCGAGGGACGGGAGCCGCCGGAGGGACGGCCGGAGCGGCCGCCGAAGGTGCCGCTGCCGCCGGACCTGGGGGGCCGGGAGGGGCGACTGCCGCCTCCTCCGCCGCCTCTGGGGCCACGGGGGCCTCTGGGGCCGGGGGGATCGCGGGGCGGCGGGTTCCAGCGCCGGTAGGGGCGGGTGGAGAACATATACCAGGGGTAGTAGCGGGGGATGGGCATGCCCATGGACATGTAATACCCCCGGTAGCGCCGCCGGTCGGCGTAGATGACGAGGGCGATGAGCAGGACGAAGATCAAAATGATAAAGATATTCCGGAAGAGAAAGCCCAAAATCGCCCCGAGGATCCCCAATCCCGCCAGCGCGCCGGCGCTGCCTGAGCCCTGGGAGGAGGGCGCGTCCACGCCGTACCGGTCATAGAACCAGTCGGCCAGCTCACGGACCAGGGTGGTGACGGCCCGGTCGTACTTCCCGTCGTCAAAGTCGTCCCAGAAGTACCGGTCCAGGTAGCGGTTGATGTCGTCCTCAGTGAAGAGGTCCACAAGCTCCCGCCCCACGGTGAGGCCCCCGCGCCCCTCCCTGGGAGAGACCACCAGGAGCATGGCCCGGTCCGAGAGCTGCCAGTCGTTGAATAGGCCCACTGCGTACTCGTCGGCGTAGGTGTCGCCGAAGTACCGGATGAAGGCCACCACGATCTGGGCCCCGCAGGACTCCTCCAGGTCGTAGTTGACCTCCAGAACCTCCTCCACGGTCTCCTGAGAGAGGGAGCCCGTCTCGTCGGTGACGTAGAAGTCCTCGCTCTGGGTGAGGGCCAGGGCAGAGAGCGGAAGGCAGAGGAGCAAAAGGGCGGTGAGAATAAGGGATACAGTTTTCTTCAAGGCTTACACCTCATGAAAAGGATCGGGGCGGGTCGACGCCCAGGACGGAGCCGATGAGCTTGGCGGGAAAGCGCCGGTAGGTGTCCGCGATAAACTCCGCCACCGCCTCGTTGTACGTGGAGTGGGAGACGGCGCCCTGGGCCCCCTCAAAGGAGCTGACGTAGTAGTCCACCGACATGGCATCGTCGTCGGTAAGGGGGAGGGAGAGGAGGGCGTCCTTGAGGGCGTTGAAGGATCTGACGACGAGGGCGTTGGCAGTGGCGATCTCCGAGATGTCCCCGTCCTCCAGCGCGTCCAGAAGGAGCCCCCGGTCCACCCGGAGCTCCCCGGTCTCGTCCCCGGCGGCCTCGTAACCCGCTCCCACGGAGATGAGCCCCAGGGCGGCGTCAACGCTGTCGGAGAGGAAGTCGGAAACGGACCCCCGCCCGCCAATGCCGGTGAAGAACTGCTCCTCCACGTCCCGGACGGCCCGTTTGAGGCTCATCCTTGCCCCCAGGGGGGTGAAGACGAGGACCACAAGGGCCAGGACCCCGGCGGCAACGCGCCGGTCCAGGAGGATATTGCGGCTGCCGTCAGCTTTTTTCGCTTGCGCGCCGCTCATTTATTGATCTCCAAAAGCTTGGCCTTCAAATCGGACTCGATCTTGCCCAGCTCCGCCTCGGCCTGACGGCGCTTGGCGGCGCCCTCGGCCTGGATGGTGCGGACCTCCTCCAGCGTCTCAATGAGGGACTGGTTGGTGGCCTTCAGCGTCTCGATGTCCACGATGCCCCGCTCGGCTTCCTTGGCGATCTCCACGGAGCCGGTTTTCAGCATCTCGGCGTTCTTCTTCAAAAGCTCGTTGGTCATATTGGTGACCTCACGCTGGGCCTGCATGGCCTGCTGGGAGTGGGCCTGGCCCAGGGCCAGCACCATCTGGCTCTTCCAGAGGGGGATGGTGTTCACAAGGGAGGTCTGGATCTTCTCCACCATCAGGGTGTCGTTATTCTGGATGAGGCGGATCTGGGGGGACATCTGGACGGAGATCATTCTGGTGAGTTCCAGGTCGTGGAGCTTCTTATCGAAGCGGCTGATCATGTTCTGATAGTCGTTGGCGGCCTGGGCGTCCTCGGGAAGGCCGGACTTCTTGGCCTTCTCCTGGAGGGCGGGGAGCTCCACCTCCTCACATTCCTTGAGCTTCTTCTTGCCGGCCAGGATGTACATGGTCAGCTCCTTGAAGTACGCCTGGTTGAGGTCGTACATCTTATCCAGGGTCGCCACGTCCTTCAAAAGGGTGATCTGGTGGTTTTCCAGCATCCCGGCGATCTTGTCCACGTTGACCTCCGCCTTGTCGTACTGGGATTTGAGGGAGGCGATCTGGTTCTGGACCTTCCGCTTGAAGCCGAAGAGGCCCTTCTTCTCCTCGCCGTCGTAGTTGAAGCCCCGAAGCTCCACCACAAGGTCGGTGAGCATATCTCCCACCTGCCCCATGTCCTTGGTGCGGACGTTCTGGAGGGTGGTGCCGGAGAAATCCGCGATGTTCTTCTGACTGGCGGCGCCGTACTGGAGGACGGCGTTGGCGTCGGTGATGTCGATCTTCTTGGAAAATTCCTCCACAGCCTTCAGCTCCGCCTCAGAGAGCTGCGCCTCCTCGTGCTCCGTGGCGGTGACAACGGGGGCCTCGGGCTGGGCGGCGGCAGCGGCGGCCGCGGTGGCGGCGGCCTGCTGGTCGGCGGGGGTGGTGGGGTCGGCGTCAAAGGTCAGGGTGGGGATGTACTCAGGCTCGGTCATGGTGGATCATCCTTTCTTTACAAATTAAAAATCTTTACCGGCGAGTCCCTCGCGTTTCAGCATGGACTCCAAAACCGTTATGTCCGTATCAATATCCAAAGCCTCGTTGGCGAAGAGGGCGTCGTACTGCCTGCGGTACGCCGCCACGGTGGTGTCCAGGATGTCCTCGATGCGCCGGAGCGTCCCGGAGACATTTTCCCCCGACGCCTCGCCGCTCATGCGGTCATAGGCGTTCAGGAGCTTTAGGGTAGTGGGCAGGTAGTACCCGGCGAAGCGCTTGACCTGGGGGATGTCCTGGGGGTCGTCCACGATGTCCTCAAAAATTTTTTTGGTGAGGGTTGTTATCTCCTCCACCCGCGCCCTCACTGAGGGCTCCCGGATGGACGCCCCGAGGCGCGTAAGCTCCCGGACGGCTGTCTCGCCCTCCCGCAAAAGGGCGTCGGCCTCCGGGTTCCCGGTGGTCACGGGCTCGGGCTCGGGCTCGGGGACCTCCACCTCCACCCGCTTGCCGGGGAAGAGCTTTGAAAGGAGGAAATAGGCGCCCACAGACACCGCCGCCAGAAGCGCCAGGTGCCAGAGCTTATAGACGGGCAGGAGAAGACACCACACCGCCCACACCGCCGCCACGCCGTAGAGGGGTACGGCGGAGCGCTTCGTAATAATTTTTTTCACGGCTGCCTCCACATATGTTCTTTCCGATTAACTACATATTTTAACATTTTAAAGAGAAGCTGTCAATATACGCCCCGTTTTGCGGATCACTTTTTATACTCAAACTCTATCCCGCAGACGCTGACGGTGTCGCCCTCCTGGACGCCCAGCTCCTCCAGGCGCGCAAAGACGCCCCGCTCCCGGAGGGTCCGGTCAAAGTACATCCGGGACTCGTAATCCCCGAAGTTCACGTTCTGCACCAGCCGCTCCACGAAGCCCCCGTCCACGTACCAGACGCCGTTCTCCCGGTTGATCTCCGGGTCGGGGAGGGTCTCCGGCTCCTCCGGCTCCACGTACTCCGGCTCAAAGGTGACGATGGGGGGCAGGGCGGAGAGCTTATAGCTCACCGCGCGCACCAGCTCCTGGGTGCCGGTCTGGGCGGCGGCGGAGATGGGGAAGAAGTCCATCCCGGCGGCCCGGACGTGTTTTTCCAGGCGCTCAATTTGCTCTGGCCTCGCCATATCGATCTTGTTGGCGGCCACCAGCATGGGCCGGGAGGCCAGCGCGGGGGAATATTCCAAAAGCTCCCGGTTGATGGTCTCAAAATCCTCCACCGGGTCCCGGCCCTCGCTGCCGGAGACGTCCACCACGTGGACCATCAGGCGGCAGCGGTCGATGTGCCGCAAAAAGTCGTGGCCCAGGCCCGCGCCCTCGCTGGCCCCCTCGATGATGCCGGGGATGTCGGCCATGACGAAGCTGCGGTTTTCCCCGGCGTAGACCACGCCCAGGTTCGGAAAGAGGGTGGTGAAGTGGTAGTTGGCGATCCTGGGCCGCGCCCGGGACACCACCGAGAGAAGGGTGGATTTGCCCACGTTGGGAAAGCCCACGAGGCCCACGTCCGCCAGGAGCTTCAGCTCCAATATGATCTCCCGCTCCTGACCCGGGAGGCCCGCCTTGGCAAAGCGGGGGGCCTGGCGGGTGGGGGTGGCGAAGTGGGAGTTGCCCCAGCCGCCGGAGCCGCCCTTTGCCGCCACGAATTTACTGACGGCGGACATATCCGCCATCACCGCGCCGGTAGCCTTATCCCGGACCACGGTACCCAGGGGGACCCGGATCACAAGGTCCTCTCCCCGCTTGCCGGAGCAGCGCTTGCCCGCCCCGTCCGCGCCGTTCCCGGCGGCGTATTTGCGCTTGTAGCGAAAATCCATGAGGGTGGACATATTGGCGTCGGGGATGAGCACCACGTCGCCGCCGTCCCCTCCGTCGCCCCCGTCGGGGCCCCCGGAGGCCACGTATTTCTCCCGGTGGAAGGCCACGGCCCCGTTGCCGCCCTTCCCGGCCTTGATTTCAATAGTCGCTTTGTCTACGAACATATGGTTTCATCCTTTGAAGGTTTTGTTGTTATTCTACCAGATTAGGCAGGTATTTTCAAGGATTATTGACAATTCCCCCCGGGAAGATTATAGTAAAGCTATCCTTGAAAGGGGGAACGCCGGTATGAAAAAGCTGTACAAGGCCGTGAATTCCAAATGGGGCGTCCTCATATTGGCGGGGCTGGTGTTCCTCTTTATGCTGCTCCTCAATTTTCTGACGCCCTACGTGGCCGACGACTACGTCTACCGCTGGAGCTTCTATGACCGCAGCCACGTGACGACCCTGGAGGGCGTCCTTCGGTCCATGTACGTCCACAGCTACGCCATGAATGGCCGGGTGGTCAGCCACTTTTTCGGGCAGCTCTTCATGATCTGGCCCAAGGCGGTCTTCAATTTTGTCAACGCCGGGATGTTCACCCTCCTGTGGTATCTCCTCTGGCGTATATCGTCCGTGGGGGCGAAGCGGAACATCTTCATGGCCGCCGGGATCTTCATGGCGCTGTGGTACTGGATGCCGGTGTTCGGCCAGGTGGCCCTCTGGCAGCTGGGATCGGTGAATTATCTCTGGGGTCTCGCCTTCGGGATGCTTTTTGTTTGCCCCTATGTCTACAGGTTTATGTACGGAAAGGAGCTTGTCCGCCGCCCGTGGCAGAGGGTTCTTTTTTGCGCGGGGGCCTTCCTTTTCGGGATGTATATCGAGGTCATGAGCTTCGTGGGCCTCTTTATCGCGGCGGCGCTCCTGCTCCTCTCCCGGATCTTCGATAAAAAAACGCTGAAGAGCTGGCTCCTCATCCCCCTTTGCCTGGGGGGCGCGGGGTATATCGCCCTCATGTGTATGCCGGCGGAGATGAAGGCCAAGCAGTCCAAGATGACCCTGGACGTGCTTTTGGAAAATTTCGCCGGGGCCACCGAGATGCTGGCCCGGTACGGCCGGACGCTGCTCATCCTCTGGGCGGTCATCGCGGTACTGGCCCTCTTTTGGAAGGTCCCGGGAAAGCGCGTCGCCCTCTCAGCCGTCCTCGCGCTGGGGGCGGTGGGCGGCAACTATATGCTGACCTTCGCCGGGTACTACCCCGACCGGTGCGCCAGCGCCACGGTGACGCTCCTTATCCTGGCCGTGGCGGTGCTGTTGGCGGGGATGAGCCCCCGGGGGCGGGCGGGGCCGTGAAGAGCGTATCGCTCTCCGTGCTGACGGTGGCGTTCGCCCTGTCGCTCATATCCGGCACCTACAGCATCTGGCAAAGCCACGTGGATTTCAAAATGCGGGAGACCGCCATCTACGCCGCCCTGGAGGCCGGCGAGCGGGACCTGCGGCTCCCCGTCATACACGCCTCCACGCCCTACAGCGCCTACTGGGGGCTTCTGGACCTCAATACGGAGCAAACCGACACCTGGCCCAATTTGCACATCGCCGACTACTACGGGGCCGACACGGTCATAGGATACTGACCGCCCGACCGGAGGAAATGACTGGATGTTTGAAAAGCTTTCCGAAATCGAAAAAAAGTATGACGACACCCGCGCCCGGCTGGAGACGCCGGAGGTCTACTCCGACCCCGCCCTCTACGCGCGCCTTGCACGGGATGTGAAGGAGCTGGAGCCCCTGGTCTCCTGCTACCGGCGCTGGAGGGGCTACGGGGAGAGCGTGGAGGAGGCGAAGGCGCTCCTCTCCGACCCGGAGCTGGGGGAGATGGCCCGGGAGGAGCTGGACGCGGCCCGTTTAGGACTGGAGGAGAGCGAGCGGGAGCTGAAGCTCCTCTTACTGCCCCGGGACCCCAACGACGGGCGGGGCGTCATCATGGAGATACGCGCCGGCGTGGGCGGAGAGGAGTCCGCCCTTTTCGCCGCCGACCTATACCGCATGTACGCCATGTACGCCGAAGCCCGGGGCTGGCGGGTGGAGATCGCCTACCTCAACGACACGGAGCTTGGCGGCGTCAAGGAGATGAGCCTTATCATCGACGGCGAGGGGGCGTATTCGCGCCTCAAATTCGAGTCCGGCGTCCATCGGGTCCAGCGGGTCCCCGTCACCGAGTCCTCGGGCCGCATCCAGACCAGCGCCGCCACCGTGGCGGTGCTGCCGGAGATGGAGGAGGTGGAGTTCCAGATAGACCCCAGGGACCTGCAAATCGACACCTTCCGCTCCACCGGCGCGGGGGGCCAGAAGGTCAACAAGACCGAGTCCGCCATCCGCATCACCCACCTCCCCACCGGGACGGTGGTGGAGTGCCAGGACGAGCGCAGCCAATACAAAAATAAGGACCGGGCCATGAAGATCCTGGCCTCCCGCCTTGCCGAAGCGGAGAGACGCCGCCGGGACGCCGCCGTGGCGGCCGAGCGAAAGAGCCAGGTGGGCTCCGGGGACAGGTCCGAGCGCATCCGCACCTACAACTTCCCCCAGGGCCGGGTGACGGACCACCGGATCGGCCTGACCCTCTACAAGATCGACCAGATCATGAACGGGGCCCTCGATGAGCTCATCGACGCGCTCATCACCGCCGACCAGGCGGAGAAGCTCCGGGGGGAGGAATGACCGTGGAGACGCTGCTTTTGGGCCCTGAAAAAATCGAACTGTGCGCGGACATACTGAAAAGAAACGGCGTCGCCGCCGTCCCCACGGAGACGGTGTACGGTCTCGCGGCAAACGGCCTGGAGCCGGAGGCGATCCGTAAAATCTTCGCCGCCAAGGGCCGCCCGGAGACAAAGCCCGTCAGCCTCTTCGTGAGAGGCTTAGAGGACGCGGAGCGCTTTTGCCGTGTAAACGCCGCCGCCAGGAGGTTCGCCGCCTTCTGGCCCGGGCCGCTGACGGTGATTTTGCCCCGCCGGGGGTGTGTCCCCGACGCGATCACCGCCGGGGGCGAGGGCGTGGGCATCCGCGTGCCCGACGACCCGGTGACCTTGGAGCTTTTAAAGCTGTGCGGCTTTCCCCTGACGGGCACCAGCGCCAATATCTCCGGGGAGCCGGCGGCCGTCAGCGGCGCGGAGGCGTACGCCATCTTCCGGGGCCGCGTGGACGCCGTCCTCGACGGCGGAGCCTGTCCGGGAGGGGTGCCCTCCACGGTGGTGGACCTCACCGGGAACATTGCGAAAATTGTGCGTTTGGGCGCTTTATCCAAGGAAGCTATTGAAAACGCGCTGGGGGCGGTGGTAGAATGAAGGTCATCGGCATAACCGGCCCCACGGGGGCGGGAAAGACCACGGCCCTCCGGGCCATCGAGTCTTTGGGCGGCGTAGTCTTCGACTGCGACCGCGTGTACGGGGAGCTTTTGGAGACGTCGGAGGAGCTTCTGGACGCCATCGGACAGCGCTTCCCCGGAACGGTCCGGGACGGGCGGCTTGACCGCCGCGCCCTGGCCGCCGTCGTTTTCAAGAGTCCCGGGGAGCTTCAGGCCCTGAACCGTATCACCCACTCCCGGGTGGCAGCCGAGCTCTACGGGCGGCTGGAGCGGGCCCGGGAGAGCGGCGCGGCTCTGGCGGCCATCGACGCCATCTCCCTTTTCGAAAGCGGCATCTCCGGCTTTTGCGACGACACGGTGTTCGTCACCGCCCCGAGAGAGACCCGCGTCCGGCGGATCATGCTTCGGGACGGCATTGACGAGAACTACGCCGAGGCCCGGGTCAACGCCCAGAAGCCGGACGAATATTTCGAAAAGCGCTGCGCCCACAGGCTTGTCAACAATTTTTCCGACAGCCGGGAGTTTTTCCGGTACTGTCAGGAATTTTTCAGGAGGTATATAGAATATGTCTGACCCGCGCGATGAACTTTTTTATAAGCAGAAGCACGTCCACGACCTGATGGGCGAGGAGGAGCTGAAGCTGTCGGAGGACTACTGCCAAAAGTACATGGACTATCTCCAGAAGGCCAAGACCGAGCGCCTCGCGGTTTCCGAGGCCGTGGCGCTGGCCGAAAAGTACGGCTTCCACGAATTTGACCGCTCCGCCCCCATAAAGGCCGGGGACAAGGTTTTTAGGTCCGTCCGGGGCAAGCTGCTGCTTCTGGCGGTGGTGGGAAAAGAGAGCATGGCGGAGGGCGCCAACATCTGCGCCGCCCACATCGACTCCCCGCGCCTGGACTTAAAGCAAATTCCCCTCTATGAGCAAAACGAGCTTGCTTACTTCAAGACCCACTACTACGGCGGCATCCGCAAGTACCAGTGGGTGACCATCCCCCTGGAGCTCCACGGCGTGGTGGCTCTGAAGACCGGGGAGAACGTCACCGTCAACATAGGCGCCGACCCCGCCGACCCCATCCTCTATATCTCCGACCTCCTGCCGCACCTGGCGGCCAAGCAGTCCGAGCAGCCGCTGGCGAAAGCCATCCCCGGCGAGAAGCTCAACATCATCCTGGGCTCCCTCCCGGTGCGGGACGACACCGGCGCGGACCGGGTGAAGCTCAACGTTATGAAAATTTTAAACGAAAAGTACGGCATCACCGAGGAGGACTTCCTCTCCGCCGAGATTGAGGCCGTCCCGGCCTACCCCGTGCGGGAGGCGGGTCTGGACCGCTCCCTCATCGCCGGCTACGGCCACGACGACCGGGTCTGCGCCTTCGCCGAGCTCCAGGCCATCTACGAGACGGAGGCCCCCGAGAAGACCGCCGTCTGCATCCTGGCGGACAAGGATGAGATCGGCTCCGTGGGCGTCTCCGGCATGATCTCCGAGGCCTTCGAGTGCTTCATGGGCGACCTTTGCGACAAGCAGGGCGTGAAATTAGAGCATTGCTTTGAAAAATCCTTCTGCGTCTCCGCCGATGTGACCAACGCCTTCGACCCCACCTGGCCGGAGGTCAGCGAATACCGCAACAACTCCAAGCTCAACTACGGCGTGGGCATCGCCAAGTTCACGGGGCGGGGCGGCAAGTCCGGCTCCAACGACGCCAGCGCCGAGGTCATGGGCAAGATCCGCCGCATCTTCGCCGAGAACGGCGTCGTCTGGCAGTACGCGGAGCTCGGGCGTGTGGACGAGGGCGGCGGCGGTACCGTGGCCTGCTACATGGGCAACCGCAACATCGACACCGTGGACGCCGGGGTCCCCGTGCTCAGTATGCACTCCCCCTACGAGATCGTGGCAAAGCACGACTGCTACATGACCTACAAGGCCATGAAGGCCGTGTACGCCTCCAAATAAGCCCTCCCAAAACCGCATAAAATATCCCCCTTCGGGAAGACTGAACCGAAGGGGGGATTTTTATGCCTGAAAACGAAACGAAAAAGCCGGAGGAGATCTACCAGAAGGACCAAATCGAGGACATGGGCTCCTCCACCGTCCGCACGGAGCGGGGGACCATCCACTGTCTCACCATCGTGGGCCAGATCGAGGGCCACCAGCTCCTGCCGGCGGACAACAAGACCACGAAGTATGAGCACGTCATGCCCCAGCTGGCCGCCATCGAGGAGGCGGAGGACATCGACGGCCTTCTCATCCTCCTCAACACCCAGGGGGGCGATGTGGAGGCGGGCCTTGCCATCGCCGAGCTCATCGCCGGAATGTCGAAGCCCACGGTGTCGCTCGTCTTGGGCGGCGGGCACTCCATCGGCGTGCCCCTGGCCGTGGCGGCGAAGATGAGCATGATCGCCCCGTCGGCGGCCATGACCATCCACCCGGTGCGGCTCACGGGGGTGGTCATCGGCGTGCCCCAGACCTACAACTATTTTGGGAAGATCCAGGAGCGCATCGTCCGCTTCGTCACGGAGAACTCCCGGATCACCCGGGAAAAATTCACGGAGCTGATGCTGAAAACCGGGGAGCTGGCCGCCGACGTGGGTACCGTCATCTACGGCGAGGAGGCGGTGGAGTCCGGCCTTATCGACCGGGTGGGGGGCCTGTCCGACGCCCTGGAGTACCTGCACCGGGAGATCGGGGAGCGGAAAAAGGGGTCATAGGAGCCCCAAAAGCTCCCCCAGGGCCTGAAGCTCTTTGGGGTCATAGTAGCCCGCCCGGTAGGCATAAAAGAGAAAGCTCATCACCACGGTCAAAAGCGACATGGCCGACAGGACGGCGGAGAGCCGGCGGTTGTCCGGCCCCTCCCCGGCGTACCGGGATCCCAGGGCGATGAAGAGACTCAGCCCCAGGAGGAAGTAGATGTCCATGTGGTAGCGCTCGACGAGGAACGGCGTCCACATCACGTCCACGGCGGAGATGACGAATACCGTCACGGCGATCCCGATCATGAGGGGGGAGAGCCGCGCTTCCCGCAGCTCCCGGCGGGATTTCCTGGAAAACACCGCAAGGCCCAGGAGCAATATGGGGAAGTTGAAGAACACCCCGTAGACGCCGGTGTTCGCCTTGCCCTCGGGGGCGATATACGGAAACGAGGCGCTGACACGCGGGATATTGAAAAAGCTCTCCCCCAGCTGGAAGGCGACGCTCCGGAGGGTCGCGGGGTCCAGGGATACGCGGTAATTCGTCTGGTCGGCGGCGGTGAGCTGGTACGCCTGACCGAACTCAAAGGGGTCATCAAACCGCGCGTAGTTGTACGCCATCAGCCCCGCCGCCACCACGGCGTATGGCAGGGCCGCCAGCGCCAGCTTCCCCAGGAGCTTTAAGGTGAATTTCCGCTCCCGCAAAAAGACGGCCAGCAGGGGGAGGACCAGAAGGTTGGCAAGGGCTATGGAGGGCCGGCACCCGAAGGCCAGCGCCCCCAAAAGCGCCCCCACCCCCGCAAGGAAAAGCTGCTTATTCTCCCCGGCGGGCATATAGACGGCCTTTATGAAGAAGTAGAGGCTCCAGACCTCCATGGCCAGGGCGCTTGTGGTGGCGGTGCAGTAGAGCGCCGGCTCGGCCGCAGCGTACCAGACGCTCATGACGGACACCGCTACGGACAGCCAGAGGTACACGCTGCACGGCATTTTCCTGAAAAAGCGCCGCGCCAAAAATCGAAAGAGCAAGAAAAACCCGGCGATGATGAAGACAGTGAAGACCTGGGTGGCGTGGTACGTCAGGAGCGCCTGCCCCGTCAGCACCCGGTACGGGAGGAACAGCAAGAGCACGGGGACGACGCCGAAATACATATAGTAGTGCCCCTTATAAAAGGCGTGGTCCCAGTGGAAGAAGATCCCGGAGTCCGCGCGCTCGTAGGGGTCGTAGGGGTTTTTGAGGCCGGAGAGATTGTCCTCGTCCCCGTAGGCGAAGTCCAGCCGCCCGTCCAGGAACGCCTCGGCCATGAGCTCATACTGGTTTCTGTGCGCGGGGACCTCCCCGTTCCAGATGGGCAGCGCCCCCATGGGCAGCACGCACGCCGCCATGGTGGCGAGGGCCGTGAGGAGGGTACAGACGGCCATGGCCCTCCCGGACCCGGCCACAGTGTGCCGGTGGAGCTCCGAGTGGGGCCGGAAGGCGTAGACGATCAGCGCCAAAACCCCGATATACAGCCACACAAGGCCGCTTTTAAAGAGAGGCGACGCCAGACTCAAAACCGCCGTCCCCAACACCAGCGCCGGGTACACCCACCGGGCCACCGGGTGCGCCCCTATCCAGCCTTTCACCGCAGAGACCATAAATTCCTCCAAGCTCATGGGATGGTGGGTAGATTATAAACCCCGGAGGAGAGATTTATCAATAGTCCCCCGGGAAAATTAATAAAAATATAAGGGACGCCCGGGTCATAAAAAGGCTGCCGCCCTTTGTCCCGGCAGGGGCAAGGGGTGGCAGTCCTCCTCTAAAACTCTATCACGCACTTTTCATATGCGTTAATGACGGTGGTCTTCTTATACTGCGTCCGCTGGGGGATGTCCATGCCGTAGTTCATATGGATGTGCCCGTGGATGAAGTACTTAGGCTCCAGGCTCTCGATGAGCTCCCGGAAGCACTCAAAACCCCGGTGGGACAGGGACTCGAAATCGTTTATGTGCCTTGCGGGGGCGTGGGTGACGAGGATGTCGATGCCCCCCATTTTTTTAAGCTTTCTCCGGAGCTTCCGGGCCCGCTTGTACATCTGCTCCTCGGTGTACATGTTCCGGCCGTCCCTGTACTTAAAGGAACCGCCCAGGCCCATGATCCGCACGCCCTTCTCGCGCACGATGTCCCCGTCGATGCACACGCACCCCTCCGGGGGGTTGTCGATGAGTTTGTCGTCGTGGTTGCCCCGGACGTAATAGAGGGGGCAGTTGCCCATGGTGACGAGAAATTCCAGATACTGGCGGCTCAGATCGCCGCAGGAGATGATGAAATCGTACCCCGAGAGCACCCCGGGCCTATAGTAGTCATACAGCGACTTGGCCTCGCTGTCGGAAACAGCGAGTATCCTCATTCCTGGGCCGCCTCGGGCTTTTTCGCCACATCCACGCCGGCGGTCTCCACCGTGGCCTTGCCCGTGGAGTCCAGCTCGTCATAGACGGGGATGCGCCCGTCCACGTTCTCCACCAGGTAATCCATGGTGATGATGTCCTCCATATCGAAGGGCCGATCCTTTTCCCCCACGGTGCCGCCGCCCTGGATGTGGAGGGGCCCGATGAAGGGGTCCACGAACCAGCGGCTGATGCCCTCCCGGAGATACCCGGCAAGGCGCTTGACGGACTCCGGCACGGCGTCGGTGACGGAGACGTCCACGGCTCCGGCGGACATGCCCCAATAGTAGTTGATGGCCTTGCTGGAGCTTAAATATTCCGCCTTTAAGGTGCCGTTCAAAATCTGGCGCAAAAGGCCCTCATAGTAGACGCCCCAGTTCCAGATGGGCGCGGCCAGGAGCTTCTGGTTGTCCCCGTCGATGTAGCTTAGCCCCAAAGTCTGCCCCGGCTCATAGAGACGCGCGTTATCCATGGAGGAGAGGAGCTTCACGCCCTGGCTCAGTACCCGCTCCACCGCCGCGCGGCGGCCGCCCACGCTGGACCACTCCAGCTGCACGCGGGCCCGGGGGTTCACCATCCGTGCCCCCAGGGCGAAGGCGTTGATGCCGGCGATCTGGCCGAAGATGGGGTAGTCGCAGACGTACCCGATCCTCCCCGACTCCGCCAGGGCCCCGGCAATGGCGCCGATGATGAATTTGGCCTCGTAGATCCGGGCGTAGTAGGTCCGCACGTACCGGTGGGACTCGTTGACGGAGCAGTTCATGATGAGGGTGTCCGGGTTGTCCACCGCCGCCCGGAGGGACGCGGACAGCAGCACCGGGGAGGTGGTGAACACCACGTCGCACAGCTCGTCGATGGCCGTATTGATGACCTTCAGGGGGTCGGAGGCCATGGCGTCGAAGTACGCGGCGGTCTCGATGGCGTCCGGGAAGACCTTCTCGATATATTTCCGGCCCAGCTCGTGGCCGTGGGTCCAGCCGGACATCTCCGGCGTCTTGTCGTGGACGAAGCCCACCTTCAGCCCCTTGAGGCTCTTCACCGCCACAGTGGTGGTCAGGACCTTGGAGATGATACCGGGCTTGGGCTCCACCGGCACGGGCTTGACCTCGATGGGCTCCTTCTCCTGCTGGAGCTCCAGTTCCTCCCAGAGCTTCTCCACGCTCTTTTTAAGCTCGCTGGGCCCCTGGGTGCAAAGCTCCTCATAGCCGTAGACCTTCAGGTACGCCAAAAGCGCGTCCCCCACGGCGGAGGCGGGCTTCTTGCCGCCTTTTTCCTCGTAGGCCGTCCGGAAGTAGTGGTAGGCGGTGGAGAACCGGCGGCGGTCCTCCTCGCTCCACACGTCGTCGGGCTTCCGGCCAATGAGCTTTAAGAGCGTCTTGTAGCCGCCCTTTTTTGTGAATTCCACAAAATTTATATGACTTACCCGGTAGAAGTCCACATACTCATAGTATAGCTCGCTCTCCGCGCCGCTGCCGGGTTCCGGCATGACGCGGGTGACCTCGGCGGTGATGTTCACGGCGTCGAAGAATTTAAGGACGCTGACCCGCTTGTTGCCCTCCTGGACATAGTAGCGGTTCATGTACTCGAAGACCTTCACGGGGTCCCGGATGCCGTCCTTTAAATGGCTCTGGCACAGGGCCTCCCACTTGCCGGCAAACTCCGTGCCCTCCTGGAGGATGGGCATAAAATTCCGGGCAAAGCTGGTGGTCCGGCCCCGGGTCTTTGTCCCCACCACGAATTCCAGGGGGATCTGAACGGTCCCCAGCCGCACGCCCAGGTTCACCCGCTCCTCCGGGATGAAGTCGTCCATCACCGGCAAAAGGGGGCTCTGGCCCCTGGCCACGCAGGCCCGGTACTCCTTCTGGCCCAGCTTCAGCGCCTCCGCGTAATACCTCTCCGCCATAAATTCTCCTCCTGAGACGTTTTTTACAGCGGTATTTTAATACGGGCACAGGAAAAATTCAACCCCCAAAGCGATGTCTTTTATTCTTTACCCTTGCAAAACAATTTTTTTGCTGTATAATGTTTTTCTGTTACAAAAAGCAAAGTGAGGTTATCACCATGTACACTGTGTGTCTCGATTTAGAGGGCGTCCTGGTGCCGGAGATCTGGATTGCCTTTTCCGACAGGACCGGCATCCCGGAGCTTCGCCGCACCACTCGCGACGAGCCGGATTACGCCAAGCTCATGGCCTTCCGCATGGGCATTTTAAAGGAGCACGGCCTGGGCCTCCGGGAAATCCAGGAGGTCATCGCCGGCATCGACCCCCTCCCCGGGGCACTGGAGTTTTTAAACGCCCTGCGGGAGGAGACGCAGGTCATTATCCTCTCCGACACCTTCACCCAGTTCGCCTCCCCCCTCATGCGCAAGCTGGGCTGGCCCACCCTTTTCTGCAACGAGCTCACCGTCGCGCCCACGGGGGAAATTGTGGGCTTTAAAATGCGGTGCGAAAACTCCAAGCTCACCACCGTCCGGGCCCTCCAGTCCGCAGGGCTGGAGACCATCGCCGCCGGGGACAGCTACAACGACCTTGCCATGATCCGGGCCTCCAAGGCCGGGTTCCTCTTCAAGAGCACGGAGAAAATAAAGGCGGACAACCCGGACATCCCGGCCTTCGACGAATTTGACGACCTCCTCCGGGCCATCCGGGACGTCATCAGGAAGTGAGATATGAGCTTTTTTGAGCTTTTCTTGACGGCTGTGGGCCTTTCCATGGACGCCTTCGCCGTCTCGGTGTGCAAGGGCCTGTCCGCCCGCGCTCTGCGGCCCGTGGACGGCGTAAAGGTGGGGCTCTTCTTCGGGGGCTTTCAGGCGCTGATGCCGCTTTTGGGCTGGCTTCTGGGCCGCCAATTTGAGGCGTACATCACCGAGATCGACCACTGGATCGCCTTCATCCTTCTCGCCTTCATCGGCGGGAAGATGGTCTGGGAGGCCCTGCGGGGGGAGGAGGAGGGCGACTCCGGCTCCTTCGAGGCCAAGGAGCTTCTTGTCCTCGCCATCGCCACCAGCATCGACGCCCTGGCTGTGGGCATCACCTTCGCGTTCCTGGCGGTCAACATC
>CANQZF010000012.1 GCA_947628265.1 uncultured Oscillospiraceae bacterium | reverse complement strand
GGCGAGCCCCGGATCTTCGTTCTGGGCGGCGGCGGGGGATCTCCCTCTACCGGGGGCTCCAGAAGGCGGGGGTCCCCTTCGCCGCCGGGATCTTGGCGGAAAACGACGTGGATCTGCCCGTGGCGGAGGCGCTGGCCTCCAAAGTGGTGGTCAGCGGGGCCTTCGAGCCTGTTTCCCAAGCGCGGCTTTTGGAGGCGGAGGCGCTTTTGGACAAAGCCGAGTTTATTCTCGACGCGGGCTTTCAAAGTCCCTGGAACCTTGGGCTTTTGGCGTACGCCAAGGAGCGTGGAAAACCCGTTTTGACGGGTTTGGAAGGAGTGCTTTGATGGACTGTCCTAGAGTGCTCATCGCCGGGACCGGGAGCGGCTGCGGGAAGACCACGGTCGTCTGCGCCCTGCTGCGGCTTTTGAAGGCGCGGGGCGCCGGCGTCTCGGCCCTCAAGTGCGGGCCGGACTACATCGACCCCATGTTCCACCGGGCCGTCCTGGGGGTCCCCTCCGGCAATCTGGACCCCTTTTTCTGCGGCGGGGAGCTTCTGCGTTCCACCCTGGCCGCCCATGCCGGGGCCGAGCTGACCCTCATCGAGGGGGCCATGGGCTATTTTGACGGCGCGGGCGAGAGCGGCACGGACCATAGCGCCTATACCGTCGCCCGGGCTACCCGCTCCCCCGTGGTTTTGGTGGTGAACGCCAGGGGCGCTTCCACCTCTGTATTGGCGGTTTTGGAGGGATTTTTAAACTTTGTGCCCGACGGCAATATCCGGGGGATCATCCTGAATAGCGTCACCCCCGGGACCTATGAGAACCTCAAATCCCTCATTTGCCGCCGGTTTGGGGGCAAAATCGCGCCCCTGGGGTACATCCCGAGGCTGCCGGAGGAATGTATTTTAGGCTCCCGGCATTTGGGGCTGGTGACGCCGGAGGAGCTTTCGGATTTTGGTGAAAAGCTCCGGCGGCTGGGGGAGCTCTGCCGGGAGACGCTGGACCTTGAGGGGATTTTGGCTCTGGGGAGGACCGCGCCGGAGCTTGCCTTTCAGCCCGCACAGGTCCCGAAGCTCCCGCCCGTCACCCTCGCTGTCGCCAGGGACGCGGCCTTCTCCTTTCTCTACGAGGACACCCTGCGGCTCTTTGAGGTGCTGGGGGCGGAGATACGCTTCTTCTCCCCGCTCCGGGACGAGCCGGTGCCGGAGGGGGCAACCGGGCTCTACCTCCCCGGCGGCTACCCGGAGCTCTACGCCGAGGCGCTTTCGAAAAACCGCCGCGCCGCCGGGAGCGTCCGGGACGCCGTGGCCTCCGGGATGCCTACGATCGCCGAGTGCGGAGGGTTTCAGTACCTGGGACCGGCCCTTGACGGCCATAAGATGTGCGGGGTCCTGCCCCACGAGAGCGCCAACACCGGGCATCTTGTCCGTTTCGGCTACGTGACCCTGACGGCAAAGACCCCGGGGCTTTTCGGGGACGCGGGCATCACCCTCCCGGCCCACGAGTTTCACTACTACGACAGCACCGCGCGGGGCGCGGGCTTCACCGCCAGGAAGACGAACGGCAACGAGTGGGACTGTTGCGTCTACACGGACACCCTCTACGCCGGGTACCCCCATCTCTACCTGCCCGCCCGCGTCCCGGCGGCGGAGTGCTTTCTTCGAAAGTGTATTGCATTTAAGGAGAGACAAAAATGCTTATAACCGAACCCATGGCCATTGAGGCAAAAAGCATGGAGCTCATCGAAAAGGAGCTGACCGCCCCGCTGTCCCCGGAAATAAAGCCCATCGTCAAGCGGGTCATCCACTGCACGGCGGACTTTGACTACGCCGAAAACCTGGTCTTCTCCCCGGACGCCGTGGAGCGGGGCCTTAAGGCGCTCAGCTCCGGATGCGCCATCGTGACGGACACCCAGATGGCGAAGGCCGGTATCAACAAGGCCGCCGCCGCAAAGCTGGGCTGCGAGATATTCTGCTTCATGTCCGACCCGGAGGTGGCGGTGGAGGCGAAAAGCCGGGGCGTCACCCGGGCCGCCGCGTCCATGGAGCGGGCCGCCGGTTTAAATCGCCCCCTTATCTTCGCGCTGGGCAACGCCCCCACGGCGCTTTTGACCCTCCGGGAGCTCATGGACGCGGGGCGGGTCTCCCCGGAGCTCATCATCGGCGTGCCCGTGGGCTTTGTGAATATTCTGGAGGCCAAGGAGGCCATTTTGACCTCCGCCGCTCCACACATCGTGGCAAAGGGCCGAAAGGGCGGCTCCAACGTGGCGGCGGCCATCGTAAACGCGCTGATGTACACCCTGACGCGCGGAGGCGGCGGGAATGGGTGAGTTCCTGTTTTGGCAGTCCCTGGCGCTGCTCATTGGCTTTACCGTGGACTTCTTTGTGGGCGATCCCCGCTCCCTCCCCCACCCCGTGGTGGGGATTGGAAAGCTCATCTCCCTCATTGAAAAACACCTCCGTAGGGGAAATGAGGGCGATCTTACACGCGGGGTCCTCACCGTCGTTATTGTGGCGGGGCTCAGCACCCTCCTGCCCGCCGCTCTGCTTATTTTGGCGTGGAAAATAAGCCCATACCTCTATCTGGCCCTGGAAAGCGTCATGTGCTGGCAGCTGGTGGCCGCCCGGGACCTTGTCCGGGAGAGCCGCGCCGTTCAAACAGCCTTGGACGCGGGCGATATTGAAGGCGCCCGGAGGGCCGTCTCCATGATCGTGGGGCGGGACACGGATAAGCTGGACCGGGACGGCATTTGCCGCGCCGCCGTGGAGACCGTGGCGGAGAACACCTCCGACGGGGTCATCGCGCCGCTTTTCTGGATGGGGCTTTTCGGGGCAGCAGGGGGCTTTTTCTATAAGGCTGTCAACACCATGGACTCCATGATCGGGTATAAGAACGAAAAATACCTACTCTACGGGCGGGCCGCCGCGAAGCTGGACGATATAGTGAACTTTCTCCCCTCGCGCCTCTCGGCCCTCCTCATGATCCTGGTCTGCCCCCTTCTGGGGCTGGACGGGAAAAACGCCTATCGGATATTCAGGCGGGACAGGCACAAGCACGAAAGCCCCAACTCCGCCCAGACGGAGTCCGTCTGCGCCGGGGCGTTGGGGCTCAGACTGGCGGGGGACGCCTATTACGGCGGCGTCCTCCACAAAAAGGAATTCATTGGCGACCCGGTGCGGGCAATCGAGCCCCGGGACATCGAACGGGCTGGGCGGCTCATGTACCTGGCGTCCTTCGCCATGCTCCTTTTGATCCTACTTCTTCGGGGGATGATGATTTTATGTATCTGACAGGGCAAAATCCCCACGGGGGTGACATCTACGACGCGGCGCCGGAGGCGGACTTCTCCGCAAGCCTCAATCCCCGGAGGATGCCGGAGCCGGTACGCCGGGCGCTTTTGGCGTCGGTGGAGAAATGCGTTTTCTACCCCGACCCCTACTGCCGGGAGCTCCGGGCGGCCATCGGGAAATTTGAGGGCGTGCCGGAGGGCTCCATCCTCTGCGGGGCCGGGGCGTCGGAGCTTCTCTACCAGTACGCCGCCGCGCTCCCGGAGGGTGGGCCCGCGCTCATCGTGGCCCCCGCCTTCTCCGAGTACGCATCCGCCCTCAAGGCCGCCGGGAGGGGCGTCGAATACCACGTCCTCACAGGGGAAAACGGCTTTCGCCTCACCGGGGACATCCTCAAAAGGGACCTCTCCCGGTATTGCGCCGTCTTTGTCTGCTCCCCGGCAAATCCCACGGGGGTCACCGTGGAGCCGGAGCTCATCCGGGCCATCGCCGAAACCGGCGTCCGGCTTCTTTTGGACCTCTGCTTTCTCGATCTCACGGGCCGCCCCGGGAGATACGGTATTCCCTCCCTCCTGGCGGAGTTTCCCAACGTCGCCGTCCTGCGCTCCCCCACCAAGAGCTTCGCCATCCCCGGCGCGCGGCTGGGGTATATGCTGTCCTCCGACGCGGGGCTCCTGGAACGGATAAGTAGGCGCGGTCAGTGCTGGAACGTCTCCGTCCCGGCCCAGATGGCCGGGGTGGCCGCCATGGGGTGCGGGGAGTGGCTGCGCGCCTCAGTTAAGGAGATTACAGCGGAGCGGGAGCGGCTTTTCGCGGGGCTTCAGGAATTGGGCCTCACGGTCTATCCCGGGGAGGCAAATTTCCTGCTTCTTTACTCCGATGCGGAGCTTTTGACCCCCCTCGCGCAGCGGGGGATCGCTGTCCGGGACTGCTCCAACTTTGTAGGACTTGACCGGGGATATTACCGCGTGGCCGTCCGAACAAGGGAGGAAAACGACCGGCTTTTGGCCGCTTTGAGGGAGGTGCTGTCATGAAAAAAGCAAAGCCCATTATGGTCCAGGGCACCATGTCGAACGCCGGAAAGAGCCTCCTCTGCGCCGCGCTGTGCCGGATTTTCCGGCAGGACGGGTACAGCGTGGCCCCCTTTAAATCCCAGAATATGGCTCTCAACTCCTATATCACCTCAGAGGGCCTGGAGATGGGCCGGGCCCAGGTGGTCCAGGCGGAGGCGGCGGGGGTGGAGCCCTCGGTGCTGATGAACCCCATCCTCTTAAAGCCCACCACCGACGTGGGCTCCCAGGTCATCGTAAACGGCGAGGTCCGGGGCAATATGCCCGCCGCCGACTATTTCCGCTATAAAAAGGAGCTCATCCCCGACATTTTGCGCGCCTACGACACCCTGGCAAGCCAAAACGACATTATCGTCATCGAGGGCGCGGGGAGTCCTGCGGAGATCAACCTGAAGGCCGACGACATCGTGAACATGGGCATGGCAAAAATGGCCCGCTCCCCGGTGCTCCTGGTGGGCGATATTGACCGTGGCGGCGTGTTCGCGCAGTTATACGGCACCGTGGCCCTTTTGGAGCCGGAGGAGCGGCGGATGGTGAAGGCCACGGTGATCAACAAATTCCGGGGCGACGTCTCCATCCTGGCCCCCGGTCTCGACCAGCTCCGCGATTTGGTCAAAATTCCCTGCGCCGGGGTGGTGCCGTATGTCACCGTGGACATTGACGACGAGGACAGCCTCTCGGAGCGGCTGACGGCGGGAGCGCGGCGCGAAATCGACATTGCCGTCATCTCCCTGCCCCGCATCTCCAATTTCACCGACTTTTCCCCTTTTTCCCGGTTCTCCACAGTGTCCCTGCGGTATGTGAAAAACGTTTTTGAGCTGGGAAACCCGGATATGATCATTCTCCCCGGCACCAAGAGCACCATATCCGACCTCAAATGGCTGCGGCAAAGCGGCCTGGAGGCCAGAATTTTGAAGGAGGCCTCCCGGGGCGTGCCCGTTTTCGGCATATGCGGCGGGCTTCAGATGCTGGGAAACACGCTCTCCGACCCGGAGGGTACGGAGGGCGGCGGGGAGATGGCCGGGATGGGGCTGCTGCCTGTGGACACCGTTTTTTCAAAGGACAAGACCAGGGCGCGGACGCGCGGGGAGTTCTCCGGCCTTGCGGGGGTTTTTTCCGGGCTCAACGGCCTTGCCTTCTCCGGGTATGAAATTCACATGGGCAAAAGCGGCGTAAATGCCCCGGTCCTTGAGTCCGGGAACGTCTACGGAAGCTACATCCACGGCCTCTTTGACGAAAACGGCGTGGCGGAGGCCGTCGTCTCGGCGCTTTGTGAAAGGCGGGGCCTCCCCTTTGACCCCGAGGCCGTCTTCGATCTGCGGGAATACAAGGAGAGCCAGTACGAGAGGCTTGCCAAGACCGTCCGGGAGGCCCTGGACATGGACTTGATTTACAAAATTTTGGAGGAGGGCATATGATAGAGCTTTATCACGGAGACGGCAAGGGCAAGACCACGGCGGCCTGTGGGCTTGCGCTCCGGGCCTCGGGTCACGGGATGCGGGTGCTGTTTACACAGTTTTTCAAGGACGGCTCCTCCGGGGAGATCGCCGCCCTCTCCCGGCTCCCGGGCGTCACCGTCCGCCACCCCGGCGTCCATTATGGGCGGTACAAGACTCTCACCGAGCCGCAGCGCCGGGAGGTCCGGGCGTGTTACCTTGAATACCTTGCGGGCATCCTGGCGGAGGCCGAAAAATTCGACCTCATCGTCCTGGACGAGATCGTCTCCGCCTATAACTACAACGTCATTGACCGCGACGCCCTTCTCGCCTTTCTCCGTACCCAGGGCCCCCGCCGGGAGATCGTCCTCACCGGCCGCGATCCCGCCCCGGAGCTTCTGGCGCTTGCCGATTACGTCACGGAAATGCGCAAGCAAAAGCACCCCTTCGACCACGGCGTCCCCGCCCGGGAGGGAATTGAATACTGACAAAAAAAGCTGACCGGGCGGTCAGCTTTTTTTAGGCTGTCGAAAAAGGGAACGCGGGGGGGGATCATCGGTTTTCCATGCCGGAGGCGTCAAATCCGTATGGCATAAGGTCCCGGAGGGAGACGGCGCGGACCTGGCCGCGCCGGTTCACCATGAGGACCTCCATGTCCGGGGAGAACTCCAGCATCACCTGCCGGCACACGCCGCAGGGGGCGGTGAAGTCCTCCGTCTCCCCGGCCACGGCGATACGGCGAAAGCGCAGGTGTCCCTCGCTGACGGCCTTGAAGATGGCGGTGCGCTCCGCGCAGTTGGTGGGCGTGAAGGCGGCGTTTTCGATGTTGCAGCCGGTGTAGACCGTGCCGTCGTCGCACTCCACCGCCGCCCCCACCCGGAAGTGGGAGTAGGGGGCGTAGGCCATTTTGATCATTTCCATAGCCTTTTGGGCAAGCTCTTGCGTCGTCATTTCAGTTCCCCCTCATTTCAAAGCGGCGCGGTCCCGCTCGATAAGGCGCTTCACGGCCTCCACGCCCACCTTGACGGCGGCGGAGGTGTCGTGGCTCTCGGCCTGATCGAGGCCGGCGGCCTCCCGCTCCTGGTTCCACACCACGTGGAAGCAGCTGCCGCAGCGGACCTTCAGTGCCGCCGCCACCACGAAGAGGGCGGCGGACTCCATCTCGCTGGCCTTGACGCCCAGGCGCTTCCACGCCTCCCATTTTTCCAAAAGCTCATAGCTAACCGGCATCCTCCCCGGGGAGTGCTGGCCGTAAAAGCTGTCCTTGCACTGCACCACCCCCAGGTGGGTCCGGTAGCCCAGGGCAAGGGAGGCGTCCCGGAGGGCGGAGGCCACGTCGAAATCGGGCACGGCGGGAAACTCGATGGGAGCGTACTCCATGCTTGTGTGCTCAAAACGGACGGCCCCGGTGGCCACCACGATGTCGCCGGACTGAACATCAATATCTATGCCGCCGCAGGTGCCCACCCGCACGAAGGTGTCGGCGCCGATGGCGGTCAGCTCCTCCATGGCGATGGCGGCGGAGGGCCCGCCGATGCCGGTGGAGCACACAGAGACCCGCTCCCCCAGGAGCGTGCCGGTGTAGATCCGGAACTCCCGGTTCTGGGCCACAAAATGGGGGTCGTCAAAAAGCTCCGCAATGGACGCACACCTTCCCGGGTCGCCCGGGAGGAGCACGTACCGGCCCACGTCCCCGGGCCGGCACTGGATGTGGTACTGTAGTTCGGATGGGAGCATGGTATCACCTTCCTTATTTAATAATTTAACAGACGCTCTTGTCCGTTTCCGCGTTCTTGGCCAGCTTCACGATACGGCTGGTCCCCAGGCGCGAGGCCCCCAGCCGCAAAAACGCCTCCGCGTCCTCCAGGGAGCCGATGCCCCCGGCGGCCTTGATCTTCACGTGGGGAGCCACGTTGGCGGCGAAGAGCGCCACGTCCTCCCGGGTGGCCCCTCCCCCGGCAAAGCCCGTGGAGGTCTTGATGTAGTCCGCCCCGGAGGCGGAGACGATTTGGCACATCCTGACCTTCTCCTCGTCCGTCAAAAGGCACGTCTCCACAATGACCTTGAGGATCTTCTCCCCACAGGCGGCCTTGACGGCCCGTATTTCCGCCAAAACGTCGTCCCAGCGCCGGTCCTTGACCCAGCCGATGTTGATGACCATGTCGATCTCGTCCGCCCCGTTTTTCAGTGCGTCCGCCGTCTCAAAGACCTTCGCCGCCGTGGTGGAGTAGCCGTTGGGAAAGCCGATGACGGTGCAGATTGCGAGCCTCTCCCCCACATACGCCTTAGCGGCGCGGACGAAGCTGGCCGGGATGCACACGGACGCCACGCGGTACCTCATCCCCTCGTCACAGAGGCCCCTTATCTGCTCCCACGTGGCCCCCTGGGCCAGGAGCGTGTGGTCCACCTTCGACAGTATCTCACCGATGTCCATAAAAGGTCCCCCTCCCGTTTTCTCGCTTTTTGTTACTATATCACAGATTTTTCCGCCTGTAAAGAGCGTGTTTTCGGCATTTTGACGCCATCTACAGGCGGCGCTTTCGGAAGGCGGCGCTTTCGGAAGGCGGCGCTTTCGGAGAAAACGCCGGCGCTCTTGCATTTTTCCCCGGGCCGTGCTACACTGTCGCTGATGAAAAAGAGCGATTACAAAGGAGTGATTTGCGTGATCCACAAATGGGAGGTCACCCTGCCGGAGCTCACGGGAGACGCGCCCCGGCGCGCCTATGTCTACGTCCCCGACGGGGCCCGCCACGGGGAGCGGTTCCCGGTGCTCTATATGTTCGACGGCCACAACGTCTTTTTTGACTCCGACGCCACCTACGGGAAGAGCTGGGGCATGAAGGAATTTCTGGAAAATAACGGCGTGCCCCTCATCGTCGCCGCCGTGGAGTGCTGCCACGGGGCCAACGGGGAGCGGCTTTCGGAGTACTCCCCCTTCGACTTCCGGGCCCGGGAGTTCGGGGAGCTCTCGGGGCGGGGTCGGGAGACCATGGAGTGGTATGTGAACGTATTCAAGCCCTATGTGGACAGCCATTACCCCACCCTGCCGGACCGGGAGCACACGTTTATCGCGGGCAGCTCCATGGGGGGCCTTATGAGCCTCTACGCCGTCACGGAATATAACGGCGTCTTTTCAAAAGCGGCGGCGCTGTCCCCCTCCGTCATGATTGCCGCAGCTAAGCTCGATGAGCTTTTGCAAACCGCCCCCATCGCGCCGGGGACCACCGTCTACATGGACTACGGCTCCCAGGAGCTGCGGCACCTCCCTGAAATGAGGCTTGCGAAGCGCTTTGGCAAGGTGGCGTCCATCCTCATTTCCCGGGGCGTCTTCGTCACCGCCCGCGTTGTCCCCGGGGGGCGGCACTGCGAGGCCAGCTGGGAAAAGCAGATCCCGTTTTTTATGGACGCCCTCTTTTACGGGGAATGATACATAATAATACACATACAAAGGAAGGCTGTGAACGCCATGAAAAACATCATTTTTATCTCCCCCAACTTCCCCGCCAACTACTGGCTTTTCTGCCGGGAGCTCCGTGCCGACGGCATGAACGTCCTGGGCATCGGCGATGAGCGCTACGAGCGCTTGAGCCCCGGGCTTCGGGAGAACTTGACCGAGTATTACAAGGTGGACAACCTGGAAAACTACGACTCCGTCTACCGGGCGGTGGCCTTCCTCATCTTCAAATACGGCCCCATCGACTGGCTGGAGTCCAACAACGAGTACTGGCTGGAGCGGGATGCTAAGCTGCGCACCGCCTTTCATATCACCTCCGGCTACCAGGAGTCGGACATGGCCCCCATCAAGTTTAAATCCCAGATGAAGGAATATTACCGCAGGGCCGGCATCCCCACGGCGCGCTGGCACATGGTGGAGAGGTTGGAGGACTGCGAGGCGTTTATCCAAACGGTTGGCTACCCCGTGGTGGTGAAGCCCGACAACGGCGTCGGGGCCTCCGACACCCACAAGCTCACGGGCAAGGACGACCTTGTGAAGTTCCTGGAAAAGCGCGACCCCAAGACCAGCTACATCATGGAGGAGTACGTCCACGCGGAGGTCAACTCCTACGACGCCATCTACAATTCCAAGGGCGAGCCCATGTTCGAGACGGGGAACGTGACGCCCGTCTCCATCATGGACATCGTGAACGACGGGGACAACTCGCTCTACTTCATCCTCCGGGACCTACCGGAGGACACCCGCGCCGCCGGGAGGGCCACCGCCAAAGCCTTCGGCGTCAGAAGCCGCTTCATCCACTTTGAGTTTTTCCGCCTCACCCAGGACCAGGAGGGGCTTGGGAAGAAGGGGGAGCTCGTGGGCCTGGAGGTCAACATGCGCCCCAGCGGCGGCTACACCCCGGACATGATCGACTACGCCCACGGCACCAACGTCTACAAGGTCTGGGCGGACATGATCGCCTTTGACAAGACCGACATCCCGGAGAAGGACCGGTACTTCTGCGCGTATCTGGGCCGCCGGGACGGCAAAAAATTCGTCCTGAGCCACGAGGAGGTCATGCGCCGCTACGGCGAGCGCATGAAGCTGGTGGGCCGCATCCCCCAGGTCCTGGCCGGCGCCATGGGCGACCAGATGTATATCGCCGTCTTCCCCACCCGGGAGGAGATGGACAAGTTCTTCGAGGACACCTTGGCGTGCCAGTAACCAGATAAGAGAAAAGCCCCTCCCCGTCCGAACATCCGTTCACGCGGGGAGGGGCCATTTTTACGCAAATAAAGCCGCAGATCCTCACAAAAGACGGGGTCCGCCCGAAGGCAGACCCCAATAGACGGTTACTTGGCGGGCGTCGCCTCTCCCGCATCTCTCGGGTTTCCCCTGTCAGTACCATCGGCGTGTGGTCGCAACGAAATTTACCACCTCAAGTAACCTATTCTATTTGCTCTTAATGCCCTTCCCCCCATACGCGAAAAAATACGCTATCACGCACACCGGCACGGCGGCGAGGAGGTCGAGGACGGAGTGCTGCTTGATAAAAACAGTGGAGACGGAGATCAAAATTGCCGCCACGGCGAAGGCGATCTTCCAGCCGGGGGTATGGAAATGCCGGCTGTCCCAGGCGCCCAGCATGGACGCCACGGAGCCGATGACGTGGATGGAGGGGCAGACGTTGGTGTTGGTGTCGAAATTATAAAATTCCGCGATGAAGCGGGTGAGGACATTGTCCCGCTCGAAGCTCTGGGGCCGCAGCTCCTGGCAGTTTGGGAAGAGTATGTAGATGAGGATCGCCGCCGAATACGACACGATGATGAACCTCATCATCCTGGTAAACGCCCTGGGGTCGCACAAAAGCGTGTACGCCAGGACCCCCACCAGGAACACGAACCAAAAAAGGTACGGGATGAGGAAGACCTCGCAAAAGGGGATGGCGTCGTCCAGGGCGCAGTGGACGGGGGCGTAGCTCTCCCGGATCCAGAGCCGCTCCACCGTCAAAAACAGGAGCCCGTAGATCGGCCAAAAAAGGAGATACCAAAGGTGCCGGAACTCCGGGGTATTGAGCTTACTGAAGCGGAAATTCCGGTAATCCACAAAGTCCGATTTTTTCAGGGTCATAGCCGCGTATCCCCTCCGGTCAGATCCTCGTAGATGCGCTTCGCCCCGTCGGGCTGGCGGTATTTCTCCAGCGCCGCCCGCATTTTCCTCAGCTCCCCGTCGGAGGATAGGAGCTCAATACATTTCCGCGCCAGACGCCGGACGGACGTGTCCGTCACGGCCGCGCCCATGCCGGTATAGAAGTCCATATTGTACTTCTCGCACCCGGAGACGGGGTTCACAAACACCATGGGAAGATTTTTCGCCGCCGCCTCGGTGACGCTGATCCCTCCGGGCTTCGTGAGGTACAGGTCCGCCGCGTCCATATAGAGGGAGACCTTATCCGTGTACCCCACCACGCGGACGCGGCTGTCGCGGCCGTAGGCCCGGGTGAGCTTACGGAAAAGGCGCTTATTCGTGCCGCAGATCACCGTCACGTCCACCCCGTCCGGGAGCTCTCCCCTCATGCACTTGAGGATCTTCACCATAGGCCCGCAGCCCATGCTGCCCGACATCATCAGAAGGTGCCGGCGCTTCGGGTCGATGCCCAGCTCCGCCTTGGCCTCCCCCCGGTCCCGGCGGGTCAGAAACTCCCGCTTCACGGGGATGCCGGAGACCACCGTCTCATGGGGCGTGGGGATACGCCCCTCAAAATCCCCCGAAAGCTCCGTGCAGGGGACGTAATACCGCTCCAGCGCGGAGGTCTCCGTCCCGGGGCTGAAGGTGTAGTCCGTGTCCACAAAGGCCGTCCGAAGGTCCATGGGCCCCTCCTCCAAAAGCCGCGTCAGCGCCAGGGCCGAGAACACGTGGGGACAGATCGCGGTGTCGAACCCCCCGGCCAGGAGGTACTCCCGCAGCCGCCTCGCCCCGCAGGTCAGGAGCCTGTAGAAAAAGGCCCCCTTCCCCAGCGCCCCCCGGTGCCTCTCGAAAAAGCCGTAGCCCCACTTGAAAAGGCCGGGGATGTGCCGGTACATGAAGCTGTGCCCCCAGGTGACGAACCTGGCCGCCGCCGGGGAGATGAACTCCATGGCGTTCACGACCTCACAGGCTATATTCTGTTCTTCAAAGTATTCCTTGATGGCCTGGGCGCAGGAGTTATGCCCCTGTCCCATGCTGCAGCTCAAAATGGTCACATTTTTCATTGGTTCTCTCTCTTGCCTGTACTTTTTGGAGGATGCGCAGGAGCTTCGGGCGGTTGTACCTCTGGATGATGATGTCCGGGACGTTCCCGAGGACGTAGAGGACCGACGCCACCCACCCCCAGACGCCCTTCCACAAAAAAACGCAGCCGAAACCGGCGACACACAGTAGGGCGTGGATGAACTCCGCCACGCACGTCTCCCGGACCATCAGCGTCAGCTCCTCCGGCCCCGCGCCCTTGGGAAGCCTCTTGGAGGGCATGAGCTTTGGGAGGATGACGCTCATATCCGGCACCTTTTCCTTCCACCGCTGGACGCCCAGGGCCTTATAGACGCTCCCCTGCTTCTCCCACCCGTAGAGCCGGAAGGGGAACCGGTCCCAGTGGAAGAGGCTCTTTGGCAGCGCCCGCCCCAGAAGGAAGCTGAAAACCCCGATGAGGGCGAGATAGAGAACGCACCTTACAAATCCCGCCATCACGCCATCCCCTCCTCCCCGCGCGGTCCGTCGCGGCGGCGGATCTCCGCCCGCAGGAAGCCGATATACTTGTGGAACGCCGCCATACAGGCCGCCCGCTCCCCGTGGGAGAGCTTCTCGATGGCCCTGCGCTCCACCTCGAAGATGGGCCGCACCGCCCGCTCGCCGTAGTCCCTCCCGGCCTTCGTCAGGCGTATCTCCTTCCTGTTGCGGGTGCCCGGGATCACCTCCAGGGACGCGAAGCCCTTGCGGACCATGTTGGAGATGATGGTATTCACCGTCTGCTTGCTGAGGGACCACATGACCGAGATGTCCTGCTGGGTAAAGCTCCCCTCCATAAGGAGCAGCGAGTACCAGATCCAAAACTCGTTTTCCGACATCCCCAGGCCGCTCAGCGCCTCGCGGTAGATCCCCACCAGGTCCTTGATCTGCTGGTTGAAGACCTCCAGCGCCTTTCCGCTGTCGTTTTCCATGATAGTCCCTCCTCTCTTAAATATACTGTTGTAGTGTCCGAAATTGGACTCTTTGTATTGTAGTCCCCGGAGGGGAGAATGTCAATGATTTAATTCTTAAATGAGTCTTTATTACCTCCCGTCGCGTTGACAAATCCCCCTCGTGGGCGTATCATACATTATAATAATATAGTATAAACGGAAGGCGCGGATATGAAAGCGGATAAAACGGAGCTCTTTGAAAAAAAGCCGGTGGCCGGGGCGGTGCTGTCCCTCGTGGTCCCCACGGTCATCAGCCAGATCATCACGGTCATTTACAACATGGCGGACACCTTCTTCATCGGCCAGCTGGGGGACCCTGACCAGGTGGCGGCGGCGTCCTTCTGCCTCCCCCTCTTTTTGCTGACCACCGGCCTTGCCAACCTCTTCGGCATCGGCGGGGCGAGCCTGGTGTCCCGGAGCCTGGGGATGGGGGACGGGCAGCGGGCCCGGAACGCCTCGGCCTTTTGCGTCTGGACCTCGGCGGCGGCGGCGCTTCTCTACGGCCTGGCCGTCTATCTTTTCCGGGGGTGGATCCTGCCCTTCGTGGGGGCGGACGCGGACACCTACGGCTTTTGCGAGAGCTACCTCTTCTGGACCCTGACGGTGGGGGCCGTCCCCACCGTTTTGAACGCCGCCCTGGCGCACCTCGTCCGGGCGGAGGGCTACTCCGGCCAGGCCAGCTTCGGCGTGGCCCTGGGCGGGGTCCTGAACATCGCCCTGGACCCCGTCTTCATCTTCGGCTTCCGCATGGAGATCGCCGGGGCGGCCCTGGCGACCATGCTCTCCAACCTCATGGCCCTTCTCTACTTCCTGGCGCTGATCTACATAAAGCGGGACAAGCTGCGTTTGACCCTGAACCCCCGCTATTACACCCTCTCCGGCGGCGTCCCCCGGGAGGTCCTGCTGGTGGGCCTTCCCAGCTCCATCATGAATTTGATGGGCATCTTCTCCAACATCACCCTCAATAAGCTCCTGGTGGGCTACTCCAACGCGGCGGTGGCGGGCATCGGCGTGGCCAAGAAGATCGACATGCTCTCCTTCGCCATCGCCAACGGCATCTCCCAGGGCGTCATCCCCCTCGTCGGCTACAACTACTCCTCTAAAAATCTCCGGCGCATGAGGGACGCCATCAAGGTCACCCTCCTTTTAAGCCTCGCCGTCACCACCGTGGGGGCGGTCCTGCTCTTCACCTGCGCCAACCCCCTGGTGCGGGCGTTCATCGACGACGCCGACACCGTCCGCTACGGCGGAATGTTCCAGCGGATCATCTGCATCACCGGCCCCTTCACCGCCGTCACCACGGTCATCGTCTCCCTCTTCCAGTCCGTGGGCCAAAAGTGGCGGCCCCTCCTCCTGTCCATGCTCCGCAAGGGCGGGCTCGACGTGCCCTTCATGTTCCTCCTGAACGCCCTTGGCGGCGTGGACGCCATCGCCTGGGCCACGCCCCTGGCCGACTGCGGGGCCATGCTGGCGGGGGTGCTGATGTTCATCCCCTTCCTGCGCGCCCTTGAAAAGCCCCGGGAATGAGCATTTTTTAACAGGGAATTATTATAAAATTATGAATGAATTTTAAATTATTTCCTCTTGAAATCGCCATGAAAATACAGTATAATCAGGACAACTGAAAAAGTGTGCCCAAAATAAAATAGGGTCATTTTTCAAAAACAAAATGAGGAGGCAATTACATTGAAAAAATTGTCGAAAAAAATCCTGACAGTGCTCCTGGCGCTGGCTCTGGTCGTCTCCGTCGCGACCGTCGCCGCGCTGGCGACGAGCGCGTCTGCGCCTGTCACGCTGAAAGTCAACAAGGATGCTGCGGCGGACGCTACGGCGCGTGCCGATGGCGCGACTTTCAAGACCCTTGACGCAGCTTTGAAAGTAGCCAAGGATAATGACACCATTCAGCTGGAATCCGATTTGACGATCGACGCTGCGGCCACCGCTACCGAAAAGGCTAAAGCTGCGATTGCTGTTGATAAGGCCGTCACCATCGACCTCAACGAAAAGAAGATCACGCTGAATGGCACGGCTGCGGATGCGACCAATACCTACGGACAGATTGTTGTCTCTAAGGATGTTACCATTAAAAACGGTACGATTGAGTCTAAAGTTAACAAATCGACCAGTGAGTCTGCTGGTCTCCCTTGCGCGATCAAGATTACCGGAGATGGTACGGATTTGACCCTTAATAAGGTCAAAGTCTCCACCGATAATGGCTTTGGCATTGCCGGAATAGAAGGCAAGTGCGGTACATTGACCATTGACAAGGATTCTGAGATCGTCGCTGAAAAGGATTCTAAGGCCGCAGCTGTTGCCAACTTTGCCACCACCCTGACCATTGACGTTTACGGCAAAGTCACCATGAATGGCACCGGCTCCGCTATCAACGGCGCTTGGTCTGAGGGCGACGTTGTTACAACGAACATCAATGTTAAAAAGGGCGCTACAGTTACCGGAAAGACCGATACTAGTGTTGCCAGCAGTGGCAGTGTGGCCGCCGGTATCCTCATGATGTCTAAGGGCACGGTCACGGTTGACGGTACCGTCACCGGTGATACCGGTATTTCCATGACCCTGGGTAATCTCGTTGTCAACGAGGGCGCTGAAATCACCGGTAATGGTACTTATAGTGATGCTTACACAGCTTCTGTGGACGGTAAGGTTGGCGACACCGGCGCGGGCATCTATGTTGACCCCGCTGGCAAAGTGAGCGTCACAGTTAATGGCGGCGAGATTGAAAGCACCAGCGGCAATGCTTTCAACGCTCCCGCTGACACCAATACTAGAAATAACAACCTCGAACTGACCGTTACCGGCGGCGAGTTTAAGGGCGGTACTGAAAAAGACGCTGTCAACGTTGATACGACAAATGTCACACCCGACCACTTCGAGGACTCCGTCAAAGGCGGCTTCTTCTCCAGCCCGGTTAACAAGGACCTTCTGGATGATAACCTGAAGTATTCCGTTGAGGGTGCCGATGGCAACTACAGCTACTATAACTCCAAGGCTGCGGCGAATGAAGCCGCTGTAAAGCTTGGCGCAAAAGAAGAACCCACACAGCTTACAGACGTAAATTCCGCCGACATCGTGGAAGTTGGATTCCTTGAGAAGAAGAATGACGACAAGCTCAATGGCTTCGCGACGACATATAAGGGCGAAGCGTGGAACACTCCTGTCACCGACAGCGCCGACAACACCTTCTATGTTGTCTTCAAGGCTGCCGAGAAAGATGCTACTAGTGGTAACACCTACACGGTAACATTTGCACGCAATGGTACTGTAGTTGATGTTGAAGAAGTTACGGATGTAAAGAAAGCCGGCATCGTCTATTTTATTAACACCAAGGCATCAGAAAACAACCACACCAACATCGAGGGTGAGTACACCGTCAATGTGTATGAGGGTGAAAAATCTAGTTATTCTAGTAAGACCGCCGTTTCTACCATGACCTTCGATGTCTACAAGATCGACTACAAAGCGGATCCCGGCGCGGACGGAGGAGAGTGCCACCGCTATGTCGGAAAAGAGAGCCTTACGGAGGCCACTGATAAGTACGTCCCCGACACCTTCAAGCTCCAGGCCGGCGTGAACGACTGGACACGCGGCAAGTCCCTCGATGAGGACAAGCACACCTACACCGTCTCCATCGGCGGGCGCTACGTCTCCCCCATCGATCCCGAGCACAAGTGCCCCACCACCACCCAGTTCAAGGATATGGAGATCTACAAGGGCGAGAAGCTCTGGTACCATGAGGCCATGGACTACATGGTCCTGAATAAGTACATCCAGGGCTACGACGACGGCACCCTCCAGCCCAACGCCACCGCCACCCGCGCCCAGACCTGGGTCATCGTGGCCCAGATCAAGGGCATCCTCGGTAAGGGCGAGGAAGTTTGGTGGGGCCGCGCCCTCGAGTGGGCCAAGGGCAAGAATTACACCGACGGCGCCGAGCCCACCCGTGACATCACCCGTGAGGAGCTGGTAGAGTTCCTGTGGAAGGTCGAGGGCCAGCCCAAGGCCGACGCCAAGTTCCTTGACGCCTTCCCCGACAAGGCCACAGTCGCCGACTCCGCCAAGACCGCCATGGCCTGGGCCGTGAGCAAGAACATCCTCTCCGGCAAGGACCACGAGCTCGACGGCAAGATCTACCTCGATCCCCAGTCCACCGGCACCCGCGCCGAGATCGCCGTCCTCATCTACAACTGGGCAACCCTGATGAAATAAGCAAAAATAAGACTGTGCCGCCCCCCAAGGGGCGGCACGTTTTTTTTAATTGTCCCCGCCCCCCCACCCCCTGCCCCCTCCCAGAGGGAGGGGCACTAAACCTGAACACTCATACAATCCCAAAAAAACGCCGTACGGGCCG
>CANQZF010000011.1 GCA_947628265.1 uncultured Oscillospiraceae bacterium | reverse complement strand
CCACCGGGGCGGCGTCCTCCCGCCACGCCGTGCCGCAGACGCCGGCGCCGTAGGGGATCCTGGTGACGGCGGGGCGGCCCTGGAAGGGGCCCAGCACCAGCTCATCGCCGGATATAAGGTAAAACCCGCACCAGTTGGCCCGGGGGAAGGCGATCTTCAAAACGGCGGAGAAATTGGCCAGCGCCGCCGTTTTGTCGCTCTCCGAGGCGGCGTAGGTCTCAAGCTCCCGCCGTAAAAGCTCGTAAAAGGCCGGCTTTTCCTGGGGATAGGTCACGTCGATATACATATAAAATCCTTTCTCTTAAAAAAGCGGCGCATGGCAGACCACGCGCCGCAATGAGACAAGATCAATCGCTCCAGAGCGCCGAGGTGATGGCGCTCCAGAGGGAAAACGCAAAGCCGCCGTTTAAATTGTCGTAGTCCACATACCAGGAGCCGCCCACCTTGATAAGGGGCACCCGGACGGGCTCGGCAAGCTCCAGCTTCTCCCCGTGGGACTTTAATGTCACCCGCAGCTTTACGATTTTAGCGTCCTTGACCTTCACGTCCACGGACTTGTAGCCCTCGATTATGGTCACGCGCTGGGAGGCGCTGTACTCCTCGTCGCCGGAGACCTTTAAGGAGAATTTCACGTCGTCCATGAGCTCCGCGATGCCGTCGTAGGTCCGGTCAAACTCGTCCTCCATCGCCTCCTTCGCGCGGGCAGTGGACAGGCCCCGGCTCTTGGCGTAGGCTTTGATGACGTCCTTGGGGATGAGGTCCACGATCTCGTCGCCGTCGCCCTCAAAGACTGCCTCCACAAAGGACTTGGCGGTGGAATTGGCGCTCCGGCCGGAGAAAACGGCGATGAGGATGACCGCCGCCAAAAGGACAACTGCGCCCACGGCGGCAATGCCGATGAGCCGGTGCTTTTTCGCCTCCGAAACGGGGGCGGGAGCGGCAGGGGCGGTCAGGGGCGCGCCGCAATGCGCGCAGAAGGCCGCGCCGTCGTCATTTTGAGCGCCGCATTTTCCACAGAACATGGCGTTTCCTCCTGATCTTCACTCATCCAGCTTGGTGCCGCAGCTGGTGCAGAATTTATTTTCAGCGGACATGAGCTTGTGGCAGTTGGGACACTCCCGGGCCCCCTCCGGGACGGCCTCCACGGGCTTTTCAGATAGGGGGGCGGGAGCGCCGCAGGAGGAGCAGAAAGCGGCATTCAGGGGGATGTCCGCGCCGCAGTTGGGGCACTTCACCACGCCCCGGATGGTCTTGATCTGCTCCTCGAAGTCGTGAATTTCGGCGTAGAGGGCGTTGATGTCGCCGACAATGGGGGCAAGGGCCTCCTCTACGTCGTCCTTATGGAGCAGGTAATATTTCTCTCCAAGGGCGGAAAAGCCCTGGGCGATCTGCTTTTTCTTATCGCTGATGGCGCTGTTGAGCTTCGCGATGTCCATGGCGTTGCGGCTTGACTTGGCCACGCCCTGTCCGGCGTCGCTGATCTTCTTACCGAGCTGTTCAAAAAATGCCATAATGACCCTCCTTTACCTTCATGAGCAGGAAATTTGCGGTAATAACCCTTGTATTCATCTTAACTTTACCACATTGTCCCTTTTATTTCAATACGGGAGATGAAAGTTTAATTCATTGTTTAAATTTATACGGAAGAATTTGACTTTTTCTCCGTTTCATGGTATGCTTAAGCGGAAATCTATCCCGGAGGCGATCGTATGTCCGGCCAATGCTGTGGCGGGTGCGGGGAAATTTATCTCACGGAAAAGGCCCTGGAGCTTTTGGAGCTTCTGGGGCAGCGGGCGTTCCTGCCCCTGGGCGAGCGGGACGGCAAGCCCGTCTATATCTCGGACACCGGCGAGGAGTTCGTCTCCTCCCCCACCGCTTTGAAGCTCAGCGGGCTTGTGACGCTGGACCTGGACATCCCCCTGGAGGGCTTTGACTACGGAGCCTACGTGGGCTGTACCCGCCGCGGCAGTATGGCTCTGACGGCCCGGGGCCAGGAGGCGCTGGAGTCCCTGAGCATCCGGGGCGTGGAGGAATAGTTTTTTCGGAAAAGCCGAAAAAAGCGGCGATTTTGGAAAAAATTTTTCCGACGCAGGGAACTTTTCATACATATGCTCCGTCTAAAGGGCGCGGGACACAAATTGTGGACCGCGAAACTTGGAAAGGAACATATGAAAAAATGAAAAAACTGATCGCGCTCATTCTTTGCCTGACTCTGGCTCTCGCTCTGGCCGCCTGCTCTCAGGGCGACGCCGGCAAGGACCCCACCGATGAGCCCACCGAACAGCCCACCGAGGCCCCCACAGAGGAGCCTACGGAAGAGCCCACTGAGGAACCCACGGAAGAACCCACGGAAGAGCCCACTGAGGAACCCACTGAAGAGCCCACGGAGGGCGAAACGCCCACGCCTCCTCCCTTCGGCGGATTTGGCGGTATCGGCGGTCTTGGCGGCGGCGGGTCCGAAGGCCCGGACGTACCTGTTGCCGACCCCGGCGAGCTTATAGACCAGCTGGACGCCATCTGCGCGGACATCGTGGAAGGCTCCTATTGCGCCGCTCCCCGGTCCTCCGGTGATTTCAACAACTACTTTAACGGCGACGTCCAGTATACCGAGGGTCTGCGCGTGGCTATGAACCACCTGCAGATGGCCCCTCCCGCCCACATCGTGATGCTCATCGAGGTCCCGGAGGGCGAGGACGCCGAGACTTACGCCAAGAACCTGGCCGACAACGCCAACCCCAACTGGCTGATCTGCGCCACGGCTAAATCCGTCCAGTACGCCGTCAAGGACAACCTGGTGCTCTTCGTCATGTCCGATGAGGAGACTGCCAACGCCGTTATCGCCGCGTTCAACGGCTGATGATAGGAATACATATTTGAAGGAGAAACGAAAATGAAAAAGGTAACCGCGCTTATTCTGGCCCTTGTGATGGTCATGGCCCTGGCCGCCTGCGGCGGCAATAATCAGGGGGACAAGGACGCCGTCTCCAACCTCACCGACGAGCAGCTTGTGGAGAAGCTCACCGCCATCTGCGACGGCAAGACCGGGGAACTGATGGTGGAGACCACGTCCTTCGCCGCCCTGAAGGACGCCGGCTTTGAGACCGACGGCCTCTTCAAGAACTGGTTTAACAACATGGACGTGCCCGCCGGCGCCAAGATCGCCGTCAACCAGCCCATGATGGGCCAGGCTCACGTGGTCCTGCTCATCCAGCCCGCCGAGGGTACGGACATCAATAAGCTGAAGGCCGACCTGGATGCCAACGCCAACCCCAACTGGATGATCTGCATGACCGCCGACTCCGTGGCCTCCGCCGTGAAGGACGGCCTCATCCTCTTTGTGATGACCTCCAAGGTCGAGCTGGGTCTGGACGCCCAGAGCTTCGTTGATGCCTTCAACGCCTGAGTTCTTTGGAAAATCTACTTGGGAGGCCCCTTTTCGGAGCCTCCCAAAGCTGTAAATAAGGAGAGACGCCCATGCTTTTTTCGGGAGCAACCTTCCTGTACGCTTTTTTGCCTATCGTCCTGGTGCTCTACTACCTGGCCCCCGGCGTGAAGGCGAAAAACTACGTACTGCTCATCGCGAGCTTAGTCTTTTACTTCTTCGGCGAGCCGGTCTATGTTCTGCTTTTGATCTTCTCCTCCATCTCCGACTGGCTCCACAGTATCTACATCGAAAAGCACCGGGGGGAGCGCAAGGCCAAGATCGCGCTCATCTCCTCCATCGTCATTAACCTTGGGATGCTGGGCTTTTTCAAGTACACCGACTTCCTCATCGGGACGGTGAACACGATCCTCGGTACCTCCATCCCCAAGACCGGCGTGCCCCTGCCCATCGGCATCAGCTTCTTCACCTTCCAGACCATGAGCTACACCATCGACGTCTACCGGGGCCGCGCCCACGCGCAAAAGGACCTTGGGACCATGGCCACCTTCGTGTGCCTCTTCCCCCAGCTCATCGCGGGGCCCATCGTGCGGTATGTGGATGTGGCGGCGGAGCTGGAGGACCGCAAGCACACCTTAGAGAACGTGGCCCTTGGCATCCGGCGCTTCGCCTTTGGTATGGGGAAAAAGGTGATGATCGCCAACATCATGGGGGAGCTTACACAGATCTTCCGGGACTCCGGGGACAAGTCGGTGCTCTTCTACTGGCTCTACGCCATCGCCTACGCGCTCCAGATCTACTTCGACTTCTCCGGCTACTCCGATATGGCCATCGGCCTTGGGTCCATGTTCGGCTTTAAGTTCCCGGAGAACTTCAACTACCCCTATATCTCCAAGTCCATCACCGAGTTCTGGCGGCGCTGGCACATGACCCTGGGCGGCTGGTTCAGGGACTATGTGTACATACCCCTGGGCGGCAACAGGACCACCAAGCTCAAGTGGCTCCGGAATATCGCCATCGTGTGGATCCTCACCGGCGCGTGGCACGGGGCGGAGTGGAATTTCGTCCTGTGGGGCGTGATGTTCGGGGTGCTCCTCATTATCGAAAAGCTCTGGCTGGGGAAGGTCCTTGAAAAGCTCCCCGCCTTTGTAAACCACCTCTACGTCCTCTTCATCGTGGTGCTGAGCTTTGTGGTGTTCAACGCCTCCGGACTCCGTGGCGTCGTCTCCGACATCGGCGGGCTCTTCGGCGCGGGTGGGATCCCCCTGGTATCCTCCGAGGCCGTCTACTATCTCAGGAGCTACGCCGTGGCCATCCTGGCGGCCATCATCGGCGCCACGCCCATCCCCAAGTACCTCTACAACAAGCTCCACGAGGCCCCCAAGGTGGTGTTGGAGCCCCTGGCCACCGGTTTACTCATGGTAATCGCCACCGCCTGCATCATCAACAGCTCCTTTAACCCGTTCCTGTATTTCCGCTTCTGAGGAGGGATGAACATGAAAAAAGCCAAATATATTCTGACTGTGGCGGTGTTCGCCGTCCTCATCTTTGGCCTGGCCATCGCCCAGCTCATCCTCCCCGACGCGGCCACCAGCAAATCCGAGCGCCGGGAGCTGGCGCAAGCGCCGGAAATCTCGGCCAAGGCCGTATTTAACCGGGAGTTTTCGGACAAACTGGAGACATACTTCTTAGACCAGTTCCCCATGCGGGACTCCTTCCGCCGGGTCAACGCCATGTTCCGCTTCTATGGCCTCTGGCAGCTGGACTCCGACGGCCTCTGGCTCCACGACGGCGCGGTCTACAAGTCCGAGACAAAGACCAACGAGGACCAGGTCTCCTACGCCGCGTCCTACTATAACTCCCTCATCGAGGCGTATTTGAAGGACTGTCACGTCTACTTCACCGTGGTGCCGGACAAGAGCTATTTCACCCAGGACCTGGGTTATCCGCACCTTGATTACGACCGGATCTATGAGATCATGACAAGTGAGGTCCGGGGCGCCCAGTATATCGACATTCGGGACACTCTCTCGGTGAGCAAATACTACCGCACCGACACCCACTGGCTCCAGCCGGAGCTCTTTGAGACGCTGGAGCGCATCGGTAATGCCATGGGCGTCGGCGAATACCTGACGCCGGAGAGCGAATACACGCCCCACACCCTCTCCCCCTTCTACGGGGTGTACCTGGGCCAGGCGGCCCTGCCCATCGACCCGGACGAGCTCACCTACCTCACCAGCGCCTATACCGACAGCGCCATCGTCTCCGGGCCCCAGTACAAGTCCCAAGGCATCTACGCCACCGAGAAATTTGAGGGCATGGACGGCTACGACGTGTTCCTCTCCGGCACCCAACCGGTCATCGAGATCGAGTGCCCCAACGCCAAGACGGACAGGGAGCTCTACATCTTCCGGGACTCCTTTGGCTCGTCCCTGGCGCCCCTCTTCACCGGGGCCTATAAGAAGATCACGGTCATCGACATGCGCTATGTCACCGCCTCCTACCTCCCCAACGTGGTGACCTTCACTCCCGGCGCGGACGTGCTCTTCATAAACTCCACGCTCATTCTCAACACAGCCATGATCATGAGGTGATCTTCTTGAAACTCTCAAAAAAGCTCCGTAAATGGGCGCTCCCGCTCCTCATCGCCGCCATGCTGCTGACCGCGCTCACCAGCTGCGAAAGGGAGGAGACGCCTCCCCCCACCTCCGGCCCCGAGCCCACCTGGGAGGACCCCACCGAGCCGCCGGGACCCACCCCCAACGAGCTCCTGTCCGCCGCCTTTGAGGCGTCCATGGGGGACCTACGGGCGCGGTTTGACGCCTCTCCCCTCTCCCGGCTCACGGGCCTTACGGGCGAGGGACCCCGCACGGTGGAGTTTGACACCACGCTCCAGGAGGAGGACAATTTGCGCCTCACGGGGACGCTCATTGCCGACATCGCCGCCGGGACGGCGGACCTCGCGGTGACGCTCCCGGATTCCGGCCTCACAGCGGATTGCCATTACGACAGCGAATTTATAGGCGTCTCCATGGAGAAGCTCTTCGGCGATACGCGCTTTTACGGCCTTCGCCCCTACGGCCTCGTGGAGCAGCTGGAGGGCACGCCCTTCGCAAAGCTCCTGGAGCTGGACATGGAGGCCATCGCCCGGCTTGACGAGGCCATCGCCGCCATCCCCCGTGGGGAGCGAGCGGAGTCCGAACCGCTCTTTGACACCTTCGCCCAGCTGGCCCTCGGTTACATCGGCGACGCGGAGCTGACGGTGGAGGGGGAGAGCTACTCCGCCGTCCTCCCCTCCGGGGATCTGGCCGGTTTACTCCGGGAGTACCTCCGGCGCTGTCCCGCCGTTTCCGATGTGCTTGGCGACCCGGAGGCAACTGTCAGCGCCATCGAGGCCGACGGCGCGGACACCGCCCTCACCTTCACCGTCTCCGGCGAGCGTGTGCGGCACATCTCCGCCGAGTATAAAAAGCCTGACGGGGCGGTCTATCTGGAAGCGGAACTCTACGGGGACGCCGGGGACCTTCTGCGCGTGACGCTGGAGCCCTCTTTTGACCTGGAGCTCACCCTGAACGAGGGCGTCAAAATGGCGCTGGACGTCGTGAGCGAAGAGACCTCCAGGACGACTCTCGACTGGGCCGCCGACGGGGCAATCAAATTCATCACCTACAGCGGCGACGTGACCGATCTTGCCTTAGAGGGGACGCTGACCGTGGAGGACGGCGTTCTTGGCTACGACGGCATCTGGTTTTCCGGCAACCGGGGGGACCGGAACCCCATCACCCTCACCTTAAAGCAGGGCGGCGAGGTGAAGGCCCCGGAGGAGACCGTGTCCCTGGCGGAGCTTACGGAGCGGGACATCCTGCGCATCATCGCCCGCGCCGTCATCGGAATGCTCTGATGGAGTACACCGTCTATATCCTCCGCTGTGCCGACGGCTCCCTCTACACCGGCATCGCGAAAGACGCCCAAAAGCGCCTTGCCCAGCACAACGCCGGCAAAGGCGCCAAGTACACCCGCTCCCGCCTCCCCGCAGAGCTCGTCTACACCGAGCCCGCCCCGGACAAATCCGCCGCTTTGAAGCGTGAGATCGAGCTAAAGCGCCTCTCCCACGCGGAAAAGCAGCAGCTTATCTCTAAAAAAACTTCTGAGCCTTCGCTTGTGTGAGATAACGAAGCAATAAGCGGGGGTTTGGGGGCAAAAAATTCCCACGGGGCATTTTGCCACCGTGGGAATTTTGCTCTATGTTTATACTAATCCCTGATTAAAAACGCCAACCGAGCGGCGAGGATTTTTTGCGTCAGGCGAGGAAGACGGCGCAGAGAATACTGTATGTATTGTCAAGCCGTATGACGAAGCATGGCGCAAAAAAGACCGTCGCGAATTGGTGTTTTTGATTAGGGATTAGTATTATGCGTGAGCGCAAATCAAGTCGATATATTCTGTAATAGCGGAATTTAACAGTGCCATGTCAAGGCGTCGGTCGAGCTGTAGTGGTTTATTTTCCTTTACGGCGTTCATAAACTGACCTTGCACAATTTTCAGCTTTTGGCTGATCAGCGTTTCCCCGATCAAATCCAGCATTGTAATTCCATCCAGCAAAATCGCGCGAAATAGTGTATCCATTGACGCCCGAATTTCCGCTGGGGATCTTTCCTGTGAACAGAAGCCGGCAATATCTTTCTCCAACGACTGAAGGACAGCTATGGAGCGCTTTGCCATACTTTCAGTTTTAACGGTTTCGCAAGCGGTTTTATTCAAAACCCCCACCGTTACTGTTTCATCGACCCGCCGCAAAAGCTCCTCATCTGAAATGAGCAGCGTATCCGGCTCATCGGACTGTTCCCATTTGTTATTGAGCATACAGAATTTGTTGTCCTTCATCCCCGTGTAAATCACAGCGTGCTTATTTCTCTCGCTTACATAAACGCCCAGCATGGCAATCTGTAAACCACGAAGATGATCGCAAAGTTGTTCTTTATTCACTTCTTTTTCCGTCATGGTATAGCCGATAGGATTTAAGTAGAGATCAAACCATTTCGCGCCTTGAAGCATTGGCCCCGAAAGATAACATCCGTCCTCGTAGTCAAACAAAAACGGCAGCCCCATTTCAAGCGCGATCGTTCTGTCCTCGGTATCTATCCCATAAAAGGACAAAAGATTTGCGATCCCCGCGTAAGAACACGATGAATTGAAGGTCATATACTTCATAGATACATTTCATCCTCAAAATATTATCATTATATGCCTTCGCCCAGGAGCTTATTCCTCCCAGAAAAGCTCGTCCAACGTCTTTCCCAAAACCTTGCAGATGGCGATACAGAGGTTGACGGTGGGGTTGTAGTCGCCCTTTTCGATGGCGTTGATGGTCTGGCGGGAGACGCCCACCTTATCCGCCAGGGCCTGTTGGGATAGGTCCAGGGCGGCGCGGGCGGATTTGAGGCGGAGGTTTTTCATTCCCTCTCCCTCCGCTCCGTAAGTGCCTTGATGAGAAGGGTCAAAAGGATGATGACAGCGGCGATGGCAAAGCTGAAGTACATCCAGCACTCCGAAAGCCGCCCCTCCGACAGTGCGCCCTCGTCCATGAAGTCCGTGAAGCCGAAAGAGAACCCCCACACCACCACGATACCCATGCAAAGGAGCGTCGCGGCCCTGCTGCCCTTGACCGCCACAAAGGCGTCTTTGGTGATGCAGTACACGCTCATGACCGTGATGCCCAGGCACACGATCATGAGCTGTGCGACCCCGGGGACCGTCAGTTCCCGGTCAAAGGTGGACTCCGCCAGATAATAGCAGCACCCCGCCAGTACCATGGCGTAAAAGCCCAACTCAAAGCCCTTCCCCCGGGCCCTCAGCTGCCGCTCGTCGTACTGCCCGTCGCCCTTGCGGTCCAGGGACCCGTAATAGAGGAGAAGCGTAAACCCGCCCACAAGAAGCAAAAGAAGGATCGTAACAACAATACCCGTAAGTCCCATATGAAATACTCCCCTTTCCTCTTTTCTATACTGTATTACTTATTCGATAATTTGTCAAGTATATTTTACTATTTGCCGTGCGGATGTACTGTCCCGGCGGGAGTGCGGGGATAGCCAGGAAGCGGCCAGCCAAAAATCTGGCTGACCGCTTCTGAATACATGATCAAAGAGGTTGAACGTATGGAGGATCGACCGGAAAGTTTAAAAGAAAAATTCATCCTCTTTCTTTTCAAGGGCAGCTCTGATCCTTTGCAGCCCGGCTTCTACTTCTTTAAGCAGTGTTTCAATACCTAAAATACGAAAAGTTTTTCTTTGATCATCTCCGTCTACTATAGCGGAGTCTTGATTTTGAAGCATGATAGCGCAATACTTTAGATCAATGACCTTCATCGCTCTTGCGCGGAGCAGGACTTCTTCTTTGACCTTTTCAATATACGCTTCATCTTCTGTATCAAAATAGCCTTTTAAATAAGCATCCCAAAGTTCATAATTCTGATTTAAAGTCAGTCCATTAAATTTAGATACATACCCTTCTTCCGGATGATCTTCCACCGCCCCTATGACAGGTTGAGCGAACGATATAAGGTCAAAAATCGGATGACCGTATCCTGAAGCCGAACTTCCCGAAAATGCCATATCTAAAAATAATGACCCATCATTTTGGATCAATACATTTCCAGGATGGAGATCACCATGAACAAAAGTATTTGATTCAGGTATCACTTCAAAAAGATGTCGTATCATCTTATGATCATCTTCACCCAGGATAGCTTTAGCGCGGTCAATTTTAGCTAATTTCAGTTGTTTTACATCATCAAAAGAATCATCAATAACTGTATTGTTAACGCTGCGAGTAAATTTACCCAGTTCTCTTCCCAGCTCTTCTATTTTATCCGTATTCTCCCGAAGTTTATTTGCGTATGATTGAGAATTTAATAATTCATAGATGATCCCATATTGATCGCCTACTTTGACTACGTCATAAGAAATAGCTGTAGGTATACCTAAAAGAAAAGCTTTTTGAGAAGCAGCTCTTTCTTTCTGAATATCTTCAAGTGATCTCGTTTCGTTGATGACCTTAAGGATCGTTTCATCGTCAAGACGATAAACTGTTCCGTTAAAGCCAGCTCCTATTTTTTCAAGTCCGTCAACAGAAAATTCTCTCATTTTCTTAAATACAGAAATCAAACTTGTTATTCCTGTCATTTCTAAGACTTCATAAACTGCCGGCGTCGTATTCTCAATTTTCAGATCGCCATAAGTTTTCAAGAGCTTTAATACGATACGAATTCCAGCGCTGGAAATATACTCAAGATGATTAAAATCCAAAATTAGTAAATCAAATTGATTGGCTGCGAGTATTTCATTTATTTCCGTTTCAATTTCCGGAGCGGTATTTGTATTAACTTGGCCTTCAATTCCTACTCTTAGAATACCGTCTTTATTGGATAGAAGTCTGCCCCCCGACTTACCGGGTTTTAAAGAATTTATTGAATTATCTTCTTTTAGCATAGTTTAAATTCCTTTCTTTTTAGAACTCTTTCAAACATGTCCCCATAATAAAGTGTACTATCTTGTAAGCCAGGTTCGACATCTTACCCGTTCGATGAAAAACGTAATTTTTGTAAAATAGCAGTGGACATTTATGCCGTATTGTGGTATATTGACTATGTAATCTCATCCAGACCGTTTTACAGAAAGGTACACGTTCCTGTAAAATTGCCCCGGTTACAACAACTTAGCCTTTTCGTAAATCGCCGCCCGGTAGCGGAAGGTGGAGAGCGCCATGCCGCACTCCTTTGCCGCAGTCGTGCCGGTGATTTTCTTTGCTTTCCAGCGCTTATAGGCGCTGTGGAAGTTCTCCGGCAATGGCCGGGGCGGTCTTCCGAAACGCACTCCACGCGCTTTCGCCGCCGCGATTCCCTCTTTTTGACGCTGGCGGATGTTGACGCGCTCGTTCTCCGCTACAAATGAGAGGACTTGAAGCACGATGTCGCTGAGAAATGTCCCCATCAGGTCTTTCCCTCGCCGGGTGTCCAATAAGGGCATATCCAGCACCACGATGTCGATGCCTTTTTCTTTTGTGAGAACACGCCATTGCTCCAAAATCTCCCCGTAATTCCTGCCCAGACGGTCGATGCTCTTGATGTAGAGAAGATCGTCTTTTTTCATGTGCCGCACGAGCCGCTTGTACTGCGGGCGTTCAAAGTCCTTGCCGGATTGCTTGTCCATATAGATGTTTTTCTCCGGGATGTTCAGCTCATGGAGCGCGACAAGCTGCCTGTCCTCGTTCTGCTCCCTGGTGCTGACCCGGATATAGCCGTAAATTGCGATAGTGCAGACCTCCCTGCTGAAATAGATATAAAAAAATACGGAGCAAGGCGATTTTGCCTATGCTCCGTATTGTTTGTATGTAAAAGGATTTTTACCGGACGAAATTTGTGTTGATCTTCTGCTGTCTCGCGGGGGGATCGATACCGGCGGCGCGTCCGGCCTCGATGCACTTTAAAAGCCACGCCATGTTCTCGCCAAGAAGGCGCATGGTCTGGAGGCCCTCCAGGTCCTCCCGGACCTCGGCGGGGGTGTTGCCGTGGACCATGGGCCAATACTGGCTGGTGGGAATGGGCATCCCGGTGATGTAGAAATACTTCTGGAGCTGGTCGAGAGCCGCCGTGGTGCCGCCCCGGCGGGCGGAGACCACGCCCGCGCCGGGCTTTGAGCGAAGGCGGGACCCCACGGAGTAGAAGACACGGTCCATAAAGCTGGTCATGGCGCCGCTCATGGCGGCGTAGTGGACCGGGGAGCCGAAGATGAAGCCGTCGTAGGCGTCGCAAATTTCGGTAAATTCCGTGACCTTATCCCCGGAGAAGACGCATTTCCCGGCCTTCCGGCATCCGCCGCAGCCTCGGCACCCGGCGATGGGGGCGGTCCCCAGCCAGAAGAAGTCCGTCTCGATCCCGGCCTCGTTCAGAGTCTTGGCGCACTCGGAAAGGGCGGTGTAGGTGCAGCCCTTCTCGTGGGGGCTGCCGTTAACAAGCAAAACCTTCATAATTTCACCTCAAATCAGTTTTCAAAGGCGGCGACGACGTCTTGGAGGGCCTTGATGACGCCGATGTGCTGGGGGCACGCGCCCTCGCACTGGCCGCATTGGACGCAGTCGGAGGCCTTGGCGTGGGATTTTATGAATTCAGCGTATTCCTCTTTTCCCGGGTCGCGCCAGGAGCGCAGGAGCTTTGCCTTGGCGCTCTTGTTGTACATGGCGAAGATGTCCGGGATGGCGATGCCCATGGGACAGCCCTCGGTGCAGTAGTGACAGGCGGTGCAGGGCACGGCGGTATAGTTGTTGATGATGTCCGCGCACTTGGCCAGCATCCCGCGCTCGTCGTCCGTCAGGGGCTTGAAGTCGGACATGAAGCCCGTGTTGTCCTCCAGCTGCTCTAAATTGCTCATGCCGGAGAGGACCACGAAGACCTCCGGGAGGCTGGCGGCGAAGCGGATGGCCCAGGAGGCGAGGCTGGCGTCGGGGTCGGCGGCCTTCAAAAGGGCCTCCCCCTCCGCCGGAAGCGCGGCCAGAGCGCCGCCCTTGACGGGCTCCATGACGATGACCTTTTTCCCGTGGCGGACGGCGGTCTCGTAGCAGAGCCGTGACTGGACGCGTTCGGACTCCCAATCTAAGTAATTGAGCTGGAGCTGGACGAACTCCACCTCCGGGTGGGCGGTGAGGAGCTTATCTAAGACCTCGGCCTTGTCGTGGAAGGAAAAGCCGATGTGGCGAATTTTTCCCTTCTCCCGGAGCTTGCGGGCAAAGCCGAAGCTGTCAAGGCGCTCCACGGTATCGAGGACGCGGCTATTCATGTTATGCAGGAGGTAGTAGTCAAAGAACTCCACGCCGCACTTTTGGCGCTGCTCCTCGAAAATGCGCTCCTGGTCCCCCTCCTCCCTGAGGAACATAGTGGGGAGCTTCGTGGTGAGGGTGAAGCTGTCCCTGGGGTGGCGCTTCACCAGGGCCTCCCGGATGGCGATCTCGCTCTGGTGGTCGTGGTACATGTAGGCGGTGTCAAAATATGTATAGCCGCGCTCCAAAAACGTGTCCACCATGCGGCAAAGCACCGGCATATCGATGCTCTTCTGGTCCTTGGGGTCCGTGGTGGGCAGGCGCATCAGGCCGAAGCCAAGTTTTTTCATGAAAAGTCTCCTTTCAAGGGTGTTGATGTCCTAATTATAGTTTTTTTCTTCCAAAATTACAAGATTATTTTTTGTAAAATCGAAATTATTCATACTTTTTTATGATTTTTGAAACTTTGTGCTTACATTCGGAGAAAATATGTGGTATACTGTATATAGAATTGGGATAAGAGTAAATATTCGGAAATTGTGCTGTGTAAAGTCTTGGGAGAGTGCTATTGTATGTTTGATACGGGAGATTATATCGTCTACGCTGGGGAGGGGGTCTGTGTTGTGGAGGACATCGGCTCTCCCAACGTGTCCGGTGCCAACAAGGACAGGCTCTACTATACCCTGTCGCCCCTCTACCGCACGGGGCGGGTCTTCGCGCCGGTGGACACCAACGTGTTCATGCGCCCGGTCATCAGCCGGGAGGAGGCCATCGACCTCATCCGCACCATGCCGGAGGTCAGCGGGGAGCTCTACGAGAACTCCAACCTGCGCTTTTTGACGGAGCACTACCAACAGGCCATCCAGTCCTACACCTGCGCGGGGCTTGTGAAGCTCATGAAGGACGTGTGGCTCAAGCGCAGCCACGTGGCCGCCCAGGGCAAGAAGCTGGGCCAGATCGACGAGCGGTACATGAAGCGGGCCGAGGATATGCTCTACGGGGAGCTTGCCGTGGCGCTGGACATCGACCGCAGCGAGGTCCACGGCTACATCGAAAACGCCCTGGCCACCATCGAGGCCGGAGGAGAATTTAACGGATAAAGCCCATTTTATAAAGCGGTACGGATCATCCGTACCGCTTTATTTTTATCCCGATATGAGATACCACCAGATGGCGGGGATCTCCCGGAGGTAGTAGTTGAGCTCCAGGACGGGAAGGCTGGTGTGGGCGGCGTAGGCGGCGGTCTGGGGGTAGCCCAGGTCCTCCGCCATCATCCGGGCGCGGGCGATGTGGTAGCCGGCGGTGATGATGGTGACGGTCCCGAAATCCGGGTCCAGCGCCCGGAGCTTCTCCAGGGAATAGGTGAGATTTTCCCGGGTATCGGTGGACTTGTCCTCCAGAATGAGCCGCGCGGGGTCGATTCCTTTGTCCACAAGCCAATCATACATACACCGGGCCTCGGAGATGTCCTCCCCGCCGCCCTGTCCGCCGGAGAGGATGAGGATGGCGTCCGGGTTGGCCTCCGCAAATCTCAGGGCCGCCTCCAACCGCGCTCTCAGGGAGAGGCTGGGCCTGGTGCCGTCCACGCCGGCGCCCAGGACAATGGCGTAGTCTCCCCCGCTCTTCCCGGCGCTGACGGCCTCGGAAACGACAACGCCCTCGGTGACGGCGGCGGCCAACGCCCCCAGAAGGACGGCGCAGGTCAAAATACGTTTTAAGGTCCGGGCCGGTTTTTCATGTTTCACTCCCAGGGCCTTGAGGCCCATGTACAGCAGCGTCAAAACCGCCGCCCCAAAGAAGCACAGCCCCAAAAAGCCGTATCCCGCCAGGGCGAAGATGAAGAACACCGACAGGACGAAAAGCACCAAAGCGGCGATAAGATAGCCCCTGTACTTCTTCATTCCATCGCCTCCTCCCACGCGCGATAGAGCTCCTCCAGCTTTGCCGAGAGCGCCCCGTGCTCCTCTGTCAGCTCCATGAGCCGCTGATAGTCCGTGGCGGCGGCCTCCTGGGAGGCCTCGTTTTCCGCGATCTTCGCCTCCAGCTGGCCGATCTCCCGCTCAAGCCTCGCCGTGCTCCGCTCTTTGGAGGCGGCGGGCTTTTTTGGCTCCTTCACCGGCTTTTCCGTCTTTACGGCGGCGGTCTGGGCAAGCTGCTTTTGGCGGTCCAGGTATGCCCGGTACTCCTCGTAGCCCATGCGGTAGTCCCGGAGCGTCCCGCCGCCCATGGCCCAGATGCGGGTGGCGAAGCGGCTGATGAAATAGCGGTCGTGGGAGACGAACAAAAGCGCCTCGGTGTAGTCGGAAAGGGCGTCCTCGATCCACTCGCGGCTTGCCACGTCCAGGTGGTTGGTGGGCTCGTCCAGAATGAGGAGATTGATGTCCGACTTCATCAGCATGCAGAGCTTCAAACGGCTGCGCTCCCCGCCGGACAGGGCCCTCACCTCCGTAAAGACGCCGTCGCCCCGGAAGAGGAACGCCGCGAGCCTGTCCCGGGCCTCCTGCTGAGTGCATTTGGCCTCGTACATCATGGTCTCCAAAACGGAGAGGTTTTCGTCGGCGAAGGTCACGGTCTGGGGAAGATACGCGCACTTGACGGCGGGGCCCAGCCTTATAAAGCCGGAGTCCTCCGGCTCCAGACCCATAATCATCTTAATGAGCGTGGACTTGCCGGTGCCGTTGTCGCCGATGAGGGCCACCCGCTCCCCCGGCTCCATCAAAAGCTCCGTCTCGTCAAGGATGCGCTTTTGGTCGAAAGCTTTGGTGACGCCACGCATCAAAAGCACCTCGTCTCCGCGAAATTCCTCCTCCCCGAAGCGGGACTTCATCTTCGCCTCCTGCTTCGGTCTATCGGTGACGCGCATTTTTTCAATGCGCTTTTCCATGGAGAAGGCCCGCTTGTGGAGCTTGTCCGCCCCCATGAAGGCCCATAGATGCAGATCGTCGGCGGCCTTTTGGAGCTGGGCGATCTTGGCCTCCTGCTTCTCGTACTGCTTCAGGCGCTCCTCGTACCGCCGGCGCTTCTCCTGAAGGTAGAAGGAGTAGTTGCCGCTGTAGAATTCCGGAAGGCCGTCCACGATCTCCACGATGCGGCTGACCGTTCTGTCCAAAAAGTAGCGGTCGTGGGAGATGGCCAGCACCGTGCCCTTAAACTTATTGATATAGTCCTCCAGCCACTCGGAGGCCGACATGTCCAGATGGTTTGTGGGCTCGTCCAGCAGCAAAATGTCCGTGTCCTCCAAAATAAGCCGGGCCAGGTTGAGCCGGGTCCGCTCCCCGCCGGAGAGCTCCTCATAGGGCTGCTCCCGCTGGACACGGGGGATGCCGAGACCGTTTGCCACCGTGTCCCGGAACCGCTCCAGCTCGTAGCCGCCGAGCCTGAGAAATTCGGCGGAGAGCCTGTCGTAGGCCCGGAGGGTGTCGGAGCTTGCGTCCCCGGCGGCCATCCGGGCGGCCAGGGCCTCCATCTCCTCCCCCATCCGCTCGATGCGCCTCTGGGCGGCCCTCAGCACGTCCTCGCCGGTGAAGCCCTCCGGGTAGACGGGGATCTGGCTGAGAACGCCCACGCGCTTTCCGGGGGCCGTGACGACAACGCCCTCGTCGGAAGTGAGCTCCCCGGAGATAATACGGAAAAGGGTGGTCTTCCCCGCCCCGTTGCGCCCCAGGATGCCGATGTGCTCCCCGGTATTGACGTCAAAGGTCACGCCCTTCAAGATGTCGTTGCCCTTTTCAAAGGCTATTCTGATTTTCTGAACGGAAAGATCGATCATAATGGCTCCAATGGTAATACCACGAAAAAAGGCCGTCCATCGGGCGGCCTTTTCGATGTTGCTGCTTGATTATTCCTCGGGCTCCAAGTCCTCGGCGTCGTACTCCTCGTAGTCGTCATCGTCGTCGGAGTCCTCGTCCTCGTCTTCCTCAACAAGGTCCAGCTCCAACGCCTCGCCGCACTCGGGGCACTGGACGACGCCCTGATCAAGGTCGTCCTCCTCCAGCACGAAAGAAGCGCCGCAGGCGGGGCACTCCACCTCGTACTCGTACTCCTCGTCGTCCTCGTCGTCGTGGTGATGATGGTGATGGTGGCAGCAGCAGGAGTCCTCGTCGTCCTCCTCCTCGCCGTAGACCACATCCTCCACCATCTCCAGGTCGTCGGAGACGGCGTCCAGGCCGTCGTTCAGCTCGCTGACGGAATCCTCCAGCTCCTCCTGTCCGAGAGCCAGGTCCTCCAGGACATCCAGAACGGCGGAGAGGACCTTGCCCTCGCCCTTCCCGGTATCCATGCCCATGCCCTCCATAAGGCCCTTGATATAAGCTACTTTCTCAGCAGGTGTCATAAGATTACCCTCCATTTCAAATAAAAGTACTTATCCGGCACGGGTCTTTAAGGTGCCGGCGGCTTCCCGGTCTTACGAACTTAGTTTAACCCTTTGCCCGCTCAAGATATTCGCCGGTGCGGGTGTCGATGCGGATCTTATCGCCGACGTTGATGAAGAGGGGGACCTTGATCTCGGCGCCGGTCTCCAGCGTGGCGGGCTTCAAGGTGTTGGTGGCGGTGTTGCCGGCAAAGCCGGGGTCAGTGTCGGTGATCTCCAGCTCCACAAAGTTGGGGGGCTCCAC
>CANQZF010000010.1 GCA_947628265.1 uncultured Oscillospiraceae bacterium | reverse complement strand
CCCACGGCAAGGCCGGGAATGATGTCGCAGATGAAATAGCCGTCGGTCTCGATGCACGTGTCAAAGCCAAAGCGCTGTCCCTCGATGTCCACGTCGCCGCTCCAGCCCTCGCCGCCGGCGGCGAACCAGCGCCGCTCGTAAAACTCCCCGTAGTTGGGGAGCATCATTTTCGGGCGCAGGCTCCGCAGCTTTCCGCGATTGAGAACGGCGGCGCAGTTATAGAGCTTGCCGCTCCATTGATCCCGCACGGGAAGCCCCAGGGCGATGAGCATATCAAGCCCCGCCGTCTCCTCCGCGATACGCGCGAGGGCCCTGGCGGCGGCGTCGATGAGGGTGTCCCGCAAAAATAGGTCGGCGCAGGTGTAGCCGGTGACGCAAAGCTCCGGGAAGGCCAGGATCTTCACGCCCAAGCCGGCCGCCTCCCGGCAGAGCTTAACGATCTCAGAAGCGTTGTAGTCGCAGTCCGCCACCTTTATTTTCGGCGTGGCCGCCGCGACCTTCAAAAATCCGTCTCTCATCGGGACACCTCCGTAAACTCAAATAGATCGGGGTCAAAGTAGTGGATGATGGCGAGCCTCGCCGTCTGGAGCGGCCCCTTCTCCCCGGCGACCGCGATCTTCCCCTCCGAAAGCCGGAGCTCCACCCCCGGCGCGTCCAGACGTGGCAGGAGGTTTGTCTCGATCTCCTCCAAAAGCTCCTCCGGGTGGGTCTTGTAATAGGCGGCGTCCTCCGGCGGGGCGTAGCCCTCCACCGCCGTGCCCCGGGAGGTGAACATCATCGCCGTGGCGATAACGGAGAGGATGAGCACCGCCACGCACCCGGCGATCCCCAGCTTTTTGGCAAATTCGCTTCCCGTTCCCACGGTCTCAGAACTCCACTCTCTGGGCGATGTACGTTTTGAGCTCCGCGATGGGGATACGCACCTGCTCCATGGTGTCCCGCTCCCGCACCGTGACGCGCCCGTCCGTCTCGGAGTCGAAGTCGTAGGTGACGCAGAAGGGCGTGCCGATCTCGTCCTCCCGCCTGTAGCGCTTGCCGATGGAGCCGGCGTCGTCAAAGTCCACCATGAAGGACTTGGAAAGCTCGTTTCTTATCTCCATGGCCCTGTCGGAGAGCTTCTTGGACAGCGGCAGCACCGCGCACTTGAAGGGCGCTAAAAACGGGTGGAGCCGCAGTACCACACGCACGTCCTCCTTGCCCTTAGCGTCTACCATGTGCTCCTCGTCGTAGGCCTCGCACAAAAACGCCAGGGCCACCCGGTCGCAGCCGAGGCTGGGCTCGATGACGTAGGGGATGTAGTGCTCGTTTGCCTCCTGGTCGTAGTAGGTGAGGTCCTTGCCGCTGGCCTCCTGATGGCGTGTGAGGTCGTAATCCGTGCGGTCCGCGATGCCCCAGAGCTCCCCCCAGTCGGTGAAGGGGAAGGCGTACTCGATGTCGGTGGTGGCCTTGGAGTAGAACGCGAGCTCCGCCGGCTCGTGGTCCCGGTAGCGCATATTCTCCTCGGAAAGCCCCAGGGATTTCAGCCAGTCGATGCAGAACTTCTTCCAGTAGGCGAACCACTCAAGGTCCGTCCCCGGCTTGCAGAAGAACTCGCACTCCATCTGCTCGAACTCCCGGGTGCGGAAGGTGAAGTTGCCCGGGGTGATCTCGTTGCGGAAGGCCTTGCCCACCTGGCAGACGCCGAAGGGCAGCTTGCGGCGGGTGGTCCGCTGGATGTTAGGGAAATTCACAAAGATGCCCTGGGCCGTCTCGGGCCGCAGGTAGCAGGTGGAGGAGGAGTCCTCCGTCACGCCGATGGCGGTCTTGAACATCAGGTTGAACTTGCGGATGGGGGTGAAGTCGTGCTTGCCGCACACGGGGCAAATAACGTCCTCGTGCTCCGCTATGAACTTGTCCATCTCGTCAAAGGTCATGGCGTCGGTGTTGACCTCGGGGTGCTCGTCGCCGATGAGCTTATCCGCCCGGTGCCGGGACTTGCAGGCGCGGCAGTCCAGCAGGGGGTCTGAAAAGCTGGATACGTGGCCCGTGGTCACCCATGTCTGGGGGTTCATAATGATGGCGGCGTCCAGCCCCACGTTGTAGGGGGACTCCTGGACAAACTTTTTGAGCCACGCCTTTTTCACGTTATTTTTAAACTCCACGCCCAGGGGGCCGTAGTCCCAGGAATTGGCAAGTCCGCCGTATATCTCGCTCCCGGCGTAGATAAAGCCCCGGCTCTTGCACAAATTCACGATCATATCCAGTGTCTTTTCGCTGTTCTTCATAAAAAATTCCTTCCCACGGCTGGCTGCCGCGTCGTTATTTTCGCCCGTTGGACGATTGGAAGTATTATATACCACTTTTTCCGTATTTTCCACATTATTTTTTCACGAAAAATCACCCCGTATGTTTCTCATTTTGGCAGGATATACTATTTCAATGAAATTATACAAACGGAGGCCGAAATTATGGAAAAAATCGCGTTTTTTGACGCCCGGAGCTACGATAGGACATACTTTGACGCCCTGGCGCCAAAAGCGGGCCTGGAGCTTCTCTACCTCGAAAACAAGCTCACCCCCCAGACGGCGGTGCTGGCCGGGGGCTGCGCCGGGGTGTGCGCCTTTGTCAACGACGAGCTGGGGGTGGAGACCCTCTCCCGCCTTGCGGAGCAGGGCGTCCGGTGCGCGGCCCTCCGGTGCGCGGGGTACAACAACGTGGACCTGGCCGCCGCCCAGAGGCTGGGGATCCGGGTCTTCCGGGTCCCGGCCTACTCCCCCGCCAGTGTGGCCGAGCACGCCGTGGCGCTGCTGCTGACCCTGACCCGCCAAACCCACCGGGCCTTCACCCGCACCCGGGAGCGCAATTTCAGCCTGGAGGGCCTGGTGGGCACGGACCTGGAGGGCAAGAGCGTGGGCGTGGTGGGCACCGGCAGGGTGGGCATGAAATTTGCCCAGATTATGCGGGGCTTCGGCGCACATGTTTTGGCCTACGACCCGGTCCCCCAGTGGGGCGCGGGGCTGGAGTACGTGCGTCTCGATGAGCTCATCCGGCGCTCCGACGTCATCTCCCTCCACTGTCCCCTGACGCCCGCAACCTTTCACATGCTCAGCCGCGCCTCCTTCCACCGGATGCGCCCCGGGGTCATCCTCATCAACACCTCCCGTGGCGCCCTCATCGACTCCGAGGCGCTTCTCGATAACGTCAAATCCGGCAAGGTGGGCGCCGCTGGCCTGGACGTCTACGAGGAGGAGGCCGACGTCTTCTACGAGGACGTGAGCTCCAAGGTCATGCGGGACGACACCCTCAACCTCCTCCTCAGCCAGCCCAACGTCCTGGTCACGGGCCACCAGGCCTTCCTGACCCGGGAGGCCCTCAAAGCCATCGCCGAGGCCACCACCGAAAACCTCCGCAAATTCTTCGCCGGGGAACGGGTGGAAAATGAGGTAAGCCTCGAACCCGCCGGGGTTTAAAAAGGCCGCCGCCCTTTCGCGCGGGATCTGTTCCGTTCATAGTTTTGCCCCCGTTCGAAGCCGTAATTATACGCCGCCGCCACCGAGTGCAGCGGGTCGCCCAAGTCCAGCATCGCCCACCCCTCCATCAGCGTCATTTTGTATCCCGCCGGCAGCACCCTCTTGCGCATCTCCTCCGCCCAGGCTTCGTCACGTTGTTTTGACATTGCAATCCCTCCAGATGTTTTTTCTTATCGTAGCACAAATCTCTACAAAAGATGACACTCACTGAATGTCAAAGCAAAAAAATTTCGGCATAGATAAACGCGCAATTCACGTCACCCCATTCGGGCCGCCAAGAGAGGCGGCCCCTACGGGGTTTGCAGAAATGTGGCGGTAAACGGGGGACGGGCCAATCAAGTGATCGGCCCCTACGGCAAGTTTTCGTGTTTAAATTTAACGTTCCAATCATTCCACCGCGTCCAAAATTTACGCCGTAGGGGCCGCCTCTCTTGGCGGCCCGTTCCTCCGATACGTATTTGCCTTCCGGAAAACGCAAAAACCAAAAATCCCGCCGTAAGGGCCGGACACCGTGCCGGCCCGTCCCTCCAATTTGCAATCGCTTTCTGAAAACGCAAAACCAAAATTCTGCCGTAAGGGCCGATGACCACATCGGCCCATCCCAGGTAGGTCAACATTGCGATAAAATTAATCGCACCATCCCCAAAAAAGGTATTCGCCGCGGAATTTTGCGGCGAATGATTTGATGTGCGGCGAAGCCGCAAACCTTTTTCGGGGCGGGCGTGAAAAATCGAGGGATGGGCCGCCCAGATGTGCGGCCCCTACAGGGGTATTGCGCGTTGAATGACAGCCTGGTCATAAATCGGGGGGTGGGCCGATGTGGGCATCGGCCCTTACAGCGTTTTAAAAGCGCACCAGCGAGGCGCGAGGCGCTATGCGCCAGCGCCAGCGGATATAGACGCTGGTTTACCGATTACCGCACGACACGCAGGGAGTAGCGCGGAAATATTTAGACGCAAACGCCATCGTTCACTGCCCAGCTAGCGGCGCCCGAATTTATAATTCGGGCCTGCGCGGATGTAGACGCTTCTCAATTCGATAACATCCGCGCGGAAATCGTTCCACCCGTGTGTATCGACCCCCACCGCGGGAGCCGGACCGCCGACACAACGCACCAGCCCAAAGGTCACAGAGCGCCCAACGGGGTTCCAAGGGGTCCCACCCCTTGGCCGCTTTTCTCCCTTTGCTACTTTCCCATCTTTTGGCGGGACAAAAGATGGGAAAGTAGATCCCGCCGCCCAAAGGGCGGCATCCTTTAAAAAGCCCCGCAGCTTCAGAGCCCCCCCTCGTCCATTTTGACGAAAAAAATTCCGATTTTCCCTGTGGCTTTTGCGTTTCTACGCTTGAAAACCGGCGTTTATCTGTTATATAATACTTCGGTTGAATTTTACGCCCAGAGAGAAGTGTTACCTTTGGAAAAAAAGATACGAAACGTGGCCATTATCGCCCACGTGGACCACGGAAAGACCACGCTGGTGGACGAGATGCTCAAGCAGTCCGGGGTCTTTCGTGAAAATCAGGCGGTGCAGGAGCGCGTCATGGACTCCAATGACTTGGAGCGCGAGCGCGGCATCACCATCCTCGCGAAGAACACCGCCGTGCAGTACGGCGACATCAAGATCAACATCGTTGACACCCCGGGCCACGCCGACTTCGGCGGCGAGGTGGAGCGCATTTTGAAGATGGTCAACGGCGTCATCCTCCTGGTGGACGCCGCCGAGGGCCCCATGCCCCAGACCCGCTTCGTGCTCTCCAAGGCGCTGGAGCTGGGCCACCGGGTCATTGTGGTGCTCAACAAGATTGACCGCCCCGACCAGCGGATGCTGGAGGTGGTGGACGAGATTTTGGAGCTCCTTATAGAGCTCGGGTGCACCGACGAGCAGATCGACTCCCCCATGCTCTTCTGCTCCGGCCGCCAGGGCACCGCCAGCTACTCCGCCGACGTGCCGGGGACGGACTTGAAGCCCCTCTTTGACACCATCGTGGACTACATCCCCGCCCCGGAGGACCACGACGGCGAGCCCCTCCAGATGCTGGTATCCTCCCTCGATTACAACGACTACGTGGGCCGCATCGCCATCGGGCGCATCGAGCGGGGCGTCATCCGGCAAAATCAGGACCTTTCCGTCGTCAATTACCACGACCCCGACGCCGCCCCCAAAAAGGCCCGGGCCGTGAGCCTTTACGAGTTTTCCGGCCTTGCCCGGACGCCCGTCACTGAGTCGAGCTCCGGCAATATCATCGCCCTCTCCGGCATCCCGGACATCTCCATCGGCGACACCATCTGCGCCGTGGACGCGCCGGAGGCCCTGCCCTTTGTGAAGATCTCCGCCCCCACCATGGAGATGACCTTCTCCGTCAACGACAGCCCCTTCGCCGGGCGCGAGGGCAAGTACGTCACCTCCCGGCAGCTCCGGGACCGGCTCTTTAGGGAGACCATGAAGGACGTGTCCCTCCGGGTTTCCGAGGTGGAGGGCTCCGACCACAGCTTCAACGTGGCCGGCCGGGGCGAGATGCACCTCTCCATCCTCATCGAGACTATGCGCCGGGAGGGCTACGAGTTTGCCGTCTCGCCCCCGCGCGTTCTGATGCGGGAGATCGACGGGGAGAAGTGCGAGCCCATCGAGCGCGTCGTGGTGGACGTGCCCGAGGACTCCGTGGGCGCGGTCATTGAAAAGCTCAGCTCCCGCCGGGGCGAGTTCGTGGAGATGAACCCCGTGGGCAGCCGCATGAAGATGACCTTCTTCGTCCCCTCTCGCGGGCTCTTCGGCTACCGCAACGAGTTTTTGACCGACACCCGGGGCGAGGGCATCATGAGCTCCGTCTTTGAAAAGTACGAAAAATATAAGGGCGACCTCTCCCGCCGGGGCACCGGGTCCCTGGTGGCCTCCGAGACCGGCGAGGCCGTGGCCTACGGCATCTTCGGGGTCCAGGACCGGGGCGTCATGTTCGTCTCCCCCGGCGTCCAGGTCTACGGCGGCATGGTGGTGGGCGAGACGCCCAAGGACGAGGACATCACCGTCAACGTCTGCAAGAAAAAGCAGCTCACCAACATGCGCGCCGCCGGCTCCGACGAGGCCCTGCGGCTGGTGCCGCCCAGGATCATGTCCCTGGAGCAGTGCCTGGAGTTTCTCTCCGACGACGAGCTTCTGGAGGTCACCCCCCAGTCCCTGCGCATCCGCAAGTCCATTTTGGACCACTCCCTCAGGATGAAGGCCCTTAAGGGCGCGAAAAACATTTAAAAAACGGTCATAAGAACGGGGCGGGTCACACGACCCGCCCCGGAATTTTTTTGGAACCCGCCCGTAAGGCGTTTAGTGAATATACGGCATATTCAATGGCAAAAAGGTTTCCGTAGGGGCCGACGACCCCGTCGGCCCGTGCAGGTAAACAGGGATTTTTCGTCGGTTGGAGGCGCGGCGGTCAACGAAAAACGGGCCGATCAGGTGATCGGCCCCTACGGGATCCCGTTTCGTTGGTTTAAGATGATCCATATGATCGAAGGAAGGGCCGCCACGGTGTGCGGCCCTTACGGCATATATAATTTCAAATTCCCTCACATGAGCGTAAGCTTACATCTTCTCCGGCGCGGTGACGCCCAGGATCTTAAGGCCGTTCTCCAAGACGCGGCGGACGGTGTCGGCCAGCTTTAAACGGGCCTTCATGAGCTCCGGCTCCGCGCCCTTGATGCGGCAGGCATTGTAGAAGCGGTGGAAGCGGGCGGCCAGCTCCATGAGGTAGCGGTTTATCCGGCTGGGGTCGAAGTCCCGGGCGGCCAGCTTGACCTCTTCGGGAAGCTGGGAGAGGCTTTTCACAAGGTCCCGCTCCGTCTCGTCGGTCAAAAGCTCCAAAGAGAGGCCCCGGGCGCGCTCCACGCCGTAGCCCTCATTTTTCAGCATGGAAATGAGGGTGCAGATGCGGGCGTGGGCGTACTGGACGTAGTAGACGGGGTTTTCGCTGTCCTGGCGCACCGCCAGATCGAGGTCGAAGTCCAGCGGGCTCGTGGCGGCCCGGTTATTGAAGTAGAACCTGGCAGCGTCCACGCTTATTTCGTCCAAAAGGTCGTTTAAGGCGATGGCCTTGCCGGTGCGCTTGGACATCCGCACGGGCTGACCGTCCTGAAGCAAATTTACCAGCTGCATGAGGACGATGACGATCCGCTTGGACCCCTCCAGCCCCAGCCCGTCCACGGCGGCCTGGAGTCTGGCCACGTGGCCGTGGTGGTCGGCGCCCCAGACGTTGATGACGCGGGAGAAGCCCCTCGTCTCCAGCTTGTTGCGGTGGTAGGCGATGTCGGCGGCAAAATAGGTGTAAAACCCGTTGGCGCGCCTGAGAACGTCGTCCTTCAGGTCCAGCTTCTCCGCCTCCTCGGGGGTCTTGCCCTCGGAGATATACTTGCGGCGCAAAAGCTCCGCCGTCTTGAGCCACAGGGCCCCCTCTTTTTCGTAGGTCCAGCCGTTTTTCGTCAAAATCTCCACGGTGTCCGCCACAAAGCCGGACTGGTGGAGGCCGGACTCAAAGAACCACTGGTCGTATTCGATGCCGTACTTTTGAAGGTCGGATTTCATTTTCGGGATGTTCCTGGCTAAGCCGTACTCCGCCATGGCGTCCTGCCACTTCTCCTCGCTCTCCCCCTCCGGGAACCGGGGGTGGGCCTCCAAAAAGCCGTGGGCCAGCTCCTTGATGTCCTCGCCGTGGTAGCCGTCCTCCGGGAAGGAATAATTCTCCTCCCCCAGCTTCTCCTGCATGGCCCGGGCGTAAATGGAGACGGCGAACTTGTGGACCTGATTTCCGGCGTCGTTGACGTAGAACTCCTTCCAGGCGTCATACCCGGCCAGCTTCAGGACATTGGCCAGGGTATCCCCCAGCACGCCGCCCCGGGCGTTGCCCATGTGCATGGGGCCCGTGGGGTTGGCGGAGACGAACTCCACCATCACCCGCTCGCCGCGGCCCATGTCGCACGACCCGTAAGCCGCGCCCTCCTCTTCCACGGTTTTGATGACGTCGGAATACCACTTGGGCCCCAGGCGGAAGTTGATAAATCCCGCCCCGGCCACGCTGACACTCTCAAAAAAGCTGCCGGTCAAATCAAGCTCCGAGATAAGGGCGTCCGCGATCTTCCTGGGGGCCATCCGCATGGCCCTGGCCGCCGCCATGGCGGCGGAGGAGGCGTAGTCCCCGAACACCACGTCCTTGGGTATTTCCACGGTGCCCGAAAGCTCCGCGCCGGCGGGGAGGGTCCCCTTTTGGGCGGCCTTTTCATAGGCCGCGCTTAAGAGGGCCACGATCTCTTGTTTCGCTTCGTCAATGAGGTTCATCTATCTATAACTCCTTTGCGCTTTTACGCTTTTATCTTGATCTCCACCTTGTTCCGGGTGGGCATGGTGCTGTCCAGGTCCATGAGGTACCGCAGTTCCAGCCGCCCGCCCTCCACCGTCAGCTCGTTTTTGATGCTCTGGGTGGCAAGGCCCATGGTCATGGAGCCGTAGGGGGTGGAGTAGTTGAAGTAGTGCTTGCGCCCCTCCTCAAAGATCATCTGCATATTGACGGTTCCGGAGCGGGTGATGAGCACGCTGTCCCGCTCCACGGATATGGTGGTCTTGGTGCCGCTCATGCCGGTGAGCTCGCTCTCCATGTACTCCAACGCCGCCCGGCGCTGGTCAAAGGAGTATCTGCCCCCGGTGACGAACTCGATGTCCTCGCCGTCCTCGTCCACGCCTGTGAGCCCCTTGATGGAGATAAGGGCCTCTCTTTCCCGCGCTTCGCTCATTGGCTCGCCCCCTCCAGTGTGATCTGCCGGACGGACCCCTCGATGTGGGAATTGAGAAACAGCGACGCCGTCCGGCTGAAATCCTCGGCGCTGTCCGTCACATAATAGCTGCGGCTCCCCCGGCCGCCCTCCCGGAGGGCGTCCCCGGCCTCCAGCTCCCGCCGAAGCCTCTCGGCGGTGACGGCCCCGGGGTCGATGAGCCGGACCTCCGGCCCCATGATGCGCGAGAGGGTCCGGGCGATCAGCGGGTAGTGGGTGCACCCCATGATGAGGGTGTCCACGTTCTCCTTTTTGAGCTCCTGAAGATACCCCTCCGCCACCAGATTGAGGACCGGGTCCTCGGGGTCGATGCGCCCCTCCTCCACCAGAGGGACGAAGAGGGGGCAGGCGGCCTTGAAGATGGCGGCATTAGGCATCCGTGCCAGGATCTTTTCGTCGTAGGCATGGCTTCGGATGGAGGCCTTGGTGCCGATGAGGCCGATGCGCCCGTTTTTCGTGGCGCTGACAGCGGCCTCGGCCGCCGCGTCCGCCACCCCCATGACGGGGATGGGGTAGTCCCCCGCGATCTCCTCCAGACCGTTGGTGCTGACGGTGCCGCAGGCCACCACCACGGCCTTGATGTCAAAGCCCCGCAAAAAGGCGATGTCCTGACGGGCGTATTTGATGATGGTCTCCCGGCTGCGCCCGCCGTAGGGGACGCGCCCGGTGTCTCCAAGGTATATGATGTCCTCCCCGGGCAGGACCTCCATGAGCTTTTTCACGCATGTGAGCCCCCCGAGGCCGGAGTCGAACACGCCGATAGGTCTTGCGTCCATATGAGCCTCCGCCCTTCATTTGCCGCCGGTGTCAGCGGCTTTTCTATATGATATTCGATTAGGATAAATAAAACAAGTGTAAAATGTAGAATTTCTTTTCGGTTTTTGATATAATGACTTTGTGAGACTGCCGATTTTGGCGCGTTTTCAGGGGAGGGAACCTCAAATGATACATTTCGACATGACGAACAAGGAGTTTCGGCGGCTCCTGGACTTGGTTTATATCGGCAACTGGGTGCTGAACTCCGCCCGGGGCGACGACCGCATCGACGACTACGACCGGGTGGAGAGCCTTGTCTTCGCCCAGTGCCTCCAGCAGGAGGGCACCCAGGAGCTCTACGACATCGACGGCGGCGTGGTGGTCCCCTCCGCCGCCTTCGCCGAGGGCGGCATCCACGAGGCCATCATGGACTATGAGGACTCCGTCTTCTATGACATCCTGGCCCAGGAGCTGACTTTACGGGACATGGACTTCGCCACCGTCACCGACGCCAATTACCCGGAATTCGCCCAGCGGATGGACGAGTATCTGGACGAGTTCGACGAGAACGGCATCGACAATCTTTTCCTTGACAAATAAGCCCATTTGCAATACTGTTATAAGGTACCAAAGACGGAAGGAGGCGGTCTCATGGCCGGCGGGAGAAAGGGAAACGGCAAGGACGGCGGCATCGCGCCGTGGATGATCATCGTCGGTTTTATCGTCATAGCCAATATCAGCTGGCTGTGGTGGGTGTTCCCCCTGGGCATCGTGGCGCTGATTTTGAAATTCGCCAAGGACGGCGCCTCCCAGAGTACGAGGAATAACGCCTCCGCCGCCAAACAGGCCACCCGGATGGAGAAGTACCTCATCATGACCGAGGGCCGGGAGGCGGAGTCCATCGAGTACCTGGCCTCCGCCGTGGGCGTCAGCTACGACACGGCCCTCCGGGACCTGCAGAAGATGGTGTCCGAGGGGCGGTTTGGCAACGACGCCTACATCAACTATGTGGACCGCTCCGTGGTGATCCCCAGACCCGGGGCGCGTCCCTCTTCCGCCTCCGCCCCCAAGAACCGCCCCTCCGTCGGCGCGGAGGGCTCCAACATGGTCTCCCGGGCGGCGGAGTCCGACGCCAAGAAGAAGGCCGCCTCCGGCGTAAGTTCTGGGAAGAAGACCGCCGCGCAGTCCAATGCCAAATCCGGCGCCAAAGCCTCCGCCAAATCCGCCAACGCCCCGGACACCCCCTACGGGAAGCTGCGCAAGATCCTGCTCATCGCCGGCATCGTCCTTTTGCTCTTCGGGGTCGTCCAGGCGGCGGAGCCTCTGGATTGGCTCCTGTCTCTGGGCTTCGATATGTACACCCTCCGGGAGCTCATCCCCGGCCTTGCCGCGCTGGCGGCGGGCGGCGGGTGCCTGGGGTACCGGGGATTTCTGAAAAAGCGGGAGAACCGCTTCAAGCTCTATGAGGCCGCCTGCGCCCAGATGGACTACGTGCCCATCCGGGAGCTGGCGTCCAAGGCCGGGGTCTCCGAGCGCAAGTGCAAGCGGGACCTGGAGGCCATGATGGAAAAGGGCCTCCTCCCGGCCACCGCCTACATCGACCAGGGGGAGGGCGCGCTGGTGCTGACCCCCGGGGCCGCCCCCAAGGCCAAGGCCGAGCCCGTCACAAAGCCCGAGGAGGACAACGAGGACCGCTACAAGGCCATCTTGAGGGAGATCCGCAAGCTCAACGACGACATCCCCGACGAGGAGGTCTCCCGCCGGATAGACGAGATGGAGGACCTGACGGGCAAAATTTTCAAGGCCGTCCAGGAAAAGCCGGAGAAGGAGCCCCAGATCAAGTCCTTTATGAGCTACTACCTGCCCACCACTCTAAAGCTCCTCCACTCCTACGCCGACTTCGGCGCCTCCGGCGCCCAGGGGGAGAACATCAAGTCCGCCAAGGCCGAGATCGAGCGGATCTTGGACACCTTAGTGGACGGCTTCCGCAAGCAGCTGGATAAGCTCTATGAGACGGAGGCCATGGACATCTCCTCCGACATCGACGTCCTGGAGACCATGCTCCGCCGCGACGGCCTCACCGGCGACGGCAGCGCGTTTAACGTGAAGACGAAATAAGGCGTAAGGAACCCCCGGCGCGTGCCCGCGCCGGGGGTAATTTACTGTCGGGCCGCCGCCCAGGTTGGCGCACTCTCCGATGTTTATATCTGGCCTCCAATCCATGCGCAAATTTCCCGTAGGGGCCGGACACCTGGCCGGCCCGTCCCCGTCCACCACATCGCCTCCGTAAATCGCCGTAGGGGTCGCCGTCCCCGGCGACCCGTCCCTCAATTTACATCCCAACCTCAAATCACCGCCACGCATCTCTCGTAGGGTCGGCCGCCCACGGCCGACCGCCCTCCGTCCACTTCATCGCCTCCAGCCAACGCCGTAGGGGCCGCCTCTCTTGGCGGCCCCCGCTCCGCTTCAGGATATGGACGTTCATTATCCTTCTTCCATACGTTTAAGTTCCCTGTGCTTCCTTTATCAAAGATTCGACCGTCTCATCATAGTTCTTACCTATCAGCTGCTCAAACTCATCGTCGGTGAGCTTTGTAAGCTCCCATATGACAGGCGTCGGGCCGCTGAGTCCAACACGTTCAAACCTCCATAGCTTTCCTTCCGCCTCAATCATGGCAAAGTAGATCGGTTCGTCGGACGTTTTTTCATCGTAAAGATATATTTTCACGTTATCCGTGGAAGGATCAACGTCCGTGTGGATCTCATCTTCGCTAAAACCAAGGTCCTGGAACAGCGTGGGCGTGAGTTCCTCGGGGTGATTGGTATAAATCTCTCGAAGCCGCTCCGGATCGATCGTCAGGGAGCTGATCTGCCAGCTCGGATCATTGGGATCGTTCTGGTAAAGCCAAACGGCGCAGTCCGGTTCGTATATGAATATGGTTTTGTGCTGCCATGAGCCGATGTCCTCCCCCGCCACGACGCCGGTGACCCGGTACGCGCCGAAGCTCGAGAAGCCCTGGGGCTCCTCCGCTTTTTCGGGGGCGAGGGCGGAGGCGGTGAAGACGCCTACGCAGACGGCCACCAGCGCCACCGCCAAAATAATGGAGATCGCTGTATTTTTCTTGATTTTCATAATGGACAGTATCCTTTCTTCAATGGCGCTCCTGGCAAAGTGGCTCCCCAGGGGGGAGAGGTCCATCCGGCGCTCCTCCATGTCGATGAGCATCCGGGCGTACTCTCCCCGGCGCTCCCGCCCGAAGCGCCGGACCACCGCCTCGTCGCAGGCAAGCTCGATGTCCCGGTTGAGGAGCGCCCACAAAAGCCACACCGCCGGATTGAACCAGTGGACGCACAGTGCCGCCGCTGCCAGGAGCTTTGTCAGCGTGTCAAAGCGGCGTATGTGGATATACTCGTGGCAGAGCGTATACTTCGCCGTCTCGGCGCTCCAGTCCATGCCCCCGGGGACCAGGATCACGGGCCGGAGGACGCCGTATGTTAAGGGCGTCGTCAGCCCCGGGAGAGTCCGGAGCTCAACGCGCCGTATGAGCTTGTGGGAGGCGAGCCACGCCCGGGCGTCCCCGTCCTCCAGGGGCAGGGCGTTTCGGCGCTCCCGGCGGCCCCACAGGGCGGCGGCGGCAAACCACCCCGCACAGAGGGCCGCGCCCAGCAGCCACAGCGCGGTGAGCACCGTCCCCCAGGTCACGCCGCCCACCGCCGGGGCGGGGGCCGCGCCGCCCGGAACGCCCGGAGCGCCGGAGGGGACCGCCGTGGCCAGAAGCTCCGAGATGCCGCCGCCCACGGCATCCAGCGCCTCCCCGCCCCGCCCGGGGAGAGAGGCCGCTCCGGGCATGGCGAGGGAGACGGGGAGCAGCAGCCGCGCCAGGGCGATTCCCCAAAGCACCGGGAAGACCCGCTTTGGCGCCCTGTCCCGGAAGAGCGCCCGAAACGCCGCCGTCAACAGGATCAGCGCCGCCCCGGAGAGGCTCATTTTCAATAGCACGGCCGCCACCTCACTCCCAGTCCCGGACGATCTGCTTCAGGCGCTCGAGCTCATCGGCGCTCAGCCGCTCCCTGCCCAGGAGCGCGGCGCACAGGCTGCTGGCGGACCCGTCGTAGACCCGCTCGATGAGCTCCTCCGTCTCGGCCCTCTGCACCGCCTCCCTGGGGACGAGGGCGTGGCAGAGGAAGTTGGGCTCCCGCCGCTCCACGGCCCCCTTTTTGATGCAGCGCTTGATGAGGGTGTACGTGGTGTTGATGTTCCACCCGTACCGGGCGGTCATCACGTCGGAAATGTGCTTGGCGGTGGCGTCCCCCTCCTGCCAGAGCACGTTCATCACCTTGATCTCCGAGGCCTGAAGCTTGTTTTCCATGGTCGTTCCTCCTTGGTAAGACGGTTGTAGTATCGATACGAGTACATAATACCATTGTAGTATGGACTTGTCAAGGGGAAAATTTAATTTTTTCGAAAATAAAAAAGCACCCCCGTCGAGGGTGACAAAAGTAGGGGCCGCCACTCCTGGCGGCCCGCTCCCGTTGTCCGACTGTTCCCGGCTCAACGTAGGCGCTCTGTCATCCGACATCGGGCCGCCGTAGGCGGCGGCCCGTACAGTTTAACTTGGGCTTTCCTTACCTCCTGTACGGGCCGCCGCCCACGGCGGCCCTCCGTTTACAGACACTTTCTGTTTTATCGTAGCCGCGCTCTCGCTCTTCCCATTCGGGCCGCCAAAAGAGGCGGCCCGTTTTTATGCCCTTTCCCGCTCGAAAAACTCCGGCACTTCCGTAAGGCTCGTCACCGTGGTGCGCTCCGTGCCGGTGGGGATGGCGGGGCTTGCGGGGGGCTTGAAGAGGAGGAAGCCCACGCCGGCGTTCCGGGCACACTCAGCGTCGATGGGCCTGTCGCCGATGTAAAAGGTCTGACGCTTGTCCAGCTCAAACCTCCGGACGAGCCACTCGATGCCGTCCGGGGTGGGCTTTCGGGGAAGGCCCGCCTCGGAGGTGAGGGCGTATTCGAAGAATTTAAGTACCCCGCAGCGCTCCAAAACCTCCAGGGACGCGCGGCTGTTGTGGGTGTAGACGAAGCTGCGGACCCCCATTTCGGAAAGCCTCTCCAGCGCCTCCGCCGCTCCCTCCATGAGGGGGACCTCGCCGTTGCGCTCCCGGTCCAGGCCGTCCACCCTCCGCCAGAGGGCGTCCGGGTCGAGGCCATGCTCCGCCCCGATCTCTTTGAGAACACTGCGCACGGAGCTCGCGATGAGCCGCCGGTGGAGCTCCTGCCTCTCCACGCTGACGCCAACCTCCGAAAGGGCCCGGAGGGTGCTGTCTAAAATGATGCCGTAGGAGTCCAGCACCGTCCCGTCCAGGTCCCAGATAAGCGCCGTCATCGAAGCTGTCTGCGGCGGGAGAGATTGAGGGGCCCCTCCTGCATCTCGCCAATGAGCTCCAGGGACTTTCCAAGGCCGGACACCACGCACATATCGCAGTCGTCGGCGATGCGGGTCTGGATGCTGGTGGAGCTCTCGATGAGCCGGTCGAAGCCCCAGATGAGGGCCCCGCCGCCGGTGACCACGATACCGTTTTCGGAGATGTCCGCCACCAGCTCCGGCGGGGTGTTCTCCAAAACGTTGTGGATGGCCTCCACGATCTGCTCGGAGACCTCGTCGAAGGCCTCGATCATCTCCGGGGAGCTGATGGACACCATCCGGGGAAGGCCCGTCATGAGGCAGCGGCCCTTCACCTCCATGCTGGTCTCCTCGGGCTTTGGGAAGACGCAGCCGATGGCCTTTTTCAGCTCCTCGGCGGTGGTTTTGCCGATAAGCAGGTTGTGCTTTTTCCGGATATACTTGATGATCGCCTCGTCAAAGGCGTCTCCGGCGGTCTTGATGGACTCCGACTGCACGACACCGGAGAGGGAGATAACGGCAATATCCGTGGTGCCGGCGCCCACGTCCACCACCATGTTCCCCTCGGCCTTGGAGATGTCCACCCCCGCGCCCAGGGCGGCGGCCACGGGGGACTCCATGAGGTAGACCTTTCTGGCCCCGGCGCGGATACCGGCGTCGATGACGGCCCGCTCCTCCACCTCCGTGATGCCGGAGGGGACGGAGACCACCACCCGGGGCTTTAAAAGGCTGAAAGACGTCACCTTCCGCAAAAGCTCCCGGATCATCCGCTCCGTCATGTCAAAATCGGAGATGACCCCGCCGGAGAGGGGGTGGATGGCCACGATGTTCCCCGGCGTGCGCCCCAGCATCCTCTGGGCGGCGGCGCCGATCTTCAAAAGCCTTCCCGTATTCTTGTCCATAGCCACCACCGACGGCTCCCGGGAGACGATGCCCTTGCCCCGCACCGACACCGCCACCGTGGCGGTCCCGAGGTCGATGCCTATGTCGCGTCCGAAAATCATACTTATCCCTCCAAATGCGTTTTCTCTATTATACCCGAAAACATGGTTATTTTTACCAATTATTTCGTGTTCCTTTTTGCCGCCGCCACGGCGCAGACCACGTCCTCCGCCCCGGCCATCAGGAGCATCCGGGAGCACTCCGACATGGTGGCCCCGGTGGTGTAGATGTCGTCGATCAAAAGCACGCGCTTGCCCTGGCACGCCGCCGGGTCCGTGACCTCGTAGGCCCCCAGGATGTTGGCGGCCCGGGCCTCCCGCCCTTCGAGAGAGGAGTTTGCGGCGGTGTGGCGGCTTTTCCGCAAAAGGGGCGTCACACGCTGCCCCAAAAGCGCCGCCGTGTGCTCCGCCAGGAGCTTAGACTGGTCGTAGCCCCGCTTTCGAAGCCGCTGGGGGCTCACCGGCACCCAGGTGATGAGGTCATATTCCCCCGAAAGCTCCTCCCGCACCGACTCCGCCATGAGGGCGGCGAAGGCCGGGGCGCAGGAGGTTTTGCCGTTAAACTTATACCGCAAAAGGGCTTTTCGCACGTCGCCCAGATAGTATAGGGGCGCGACGCACTTGGAGAAAAACTCCCCGCCGGTCTTCACCCTTCCGCACCGGGGAAGCGACGCCTCACAGCGCTTGCAGACCGTCCCCTCCTCGATGATCCCCCGGCAAAAGACGCACCGGGGCGGGAAGAGGAGCTTTTTTATGCTCTCGAAAAACTCCATCACGTGACCTCGCCCGCCAATCTCGCCCGGAGGCCGGAATAGCGCCGCTGGCGCTTGTCGTTGGCCACCATGGCGGTGAAGATCTCCGCGCCCCCCGCTATGACCAAAAGCTCGCGGGCCCGCGTCACGGCGGTGTAGAGGACGCTTCTGGAGATAAGCCCCGGCGGGCACTTGGGCAGGGCCAGGATGACCGCCCTATATTCGCTGCCCTGGGACTTGTGGACGGTGACGGCGTAGGCCAGCTCCAGCTCCGTCATCTCCTCGAAGGGGTAGGTGACGAGCCGGTCGTCAAAGCGCACCGTGGCCGCGCCCGTCCCCTCGTCCATGTCCTCAATGTATCCCACGTCGCCGTTAAAGATGCCGGTTCCGGCCTCGGCCGCGTCGTCGCTGAAGCCGCTTTGCCTCGGGCTCCTGTCGTCGCCCTCGGGCGCTGGCTTCGCTCCTCCTTTCCCCACGAGATCTTCGATCTCGCGGGGGCCCCCATTTTTGACCCACATGATGTCGTAGTTGTTTCTGGTCTGCATCACCCGGTCCCCCACCCGGAAGGTGACGCCGCCCACGGTCTTCTCCTTTTTGTCCGGGGCGGCGGGGTTCAGCTCCTGCTGGATGGCCTCGTTGAGCTCTCTCGTCCCCCCGGCGTACTTCCGGGAGGGGGAGAGGACCTGGATGTCTTTTGCGGGGATATTCATATTCTTGGGAAGGCGGGAGGAGATGAGCTCCGTCACCGTCCTTGTGACGCCCTCCGGGTCCGGGCGGCGCAGGAAGAAGAAGTCGCCCCCGGCGTTTTTGAGGCTGGGGACCTC
>CANQZF010000009.1 GCA_947628265.1 uncultured Oscillospiraceae bacterium | reverse complement strand
TCCTGGAAGCGCATCCATCAGCCCTCCGAGGTGCTGAAGGTGGGCGACGAGATCGACGTCTACGTCATCTCCTTCGATAAGGAGAACCGCAAGATCTCCCTGGGCTACAAGGATCCCAACGAGAACCCCTGGGTCAAGTTCACCACCAATTACGCTGTGGGCGACGTGGCTCCCGTGCGTATCGTGAAGCTCATGACCTTCGGCGCCTTTGCCGAGATCATCCCCGGCGTGGACGGCCTCATCCACATCTCCCAGATCGCGGACCGCCGCATCGGCAAGCCCGACGACGTCCTCACCGAGGGCGAGACCGTGAACGCCAAGATCATCAACATCGACAACGAGAATAAGAAGGTGTCCCTGTCCATCCGCGCCCTCTCCGAGCCCGCCGCCCCCGTGGCCAAGGCCCAGAAGCCCGACGAGGCGGAGGAGGACGACGACGAGCCGGTCGTCGTCTACGACACCGCCAATCCCCCCGCTCCCGAGGACCTTCCCCAGGAGTAAGCCCTACGCAATAAATAAGCGGCAACGTTGGTTGCCGCTTATTTTTAGGACGAGCCTTTCATATACTTTACTGTTCCTCATGGAAACAGGTTTTGTCGAGGTGAGACGATGGGAGTCAAGCGGATAATTGCCAAAGCGCTGGGGCGGGCCGCCACCTGGAACAAGCTGCCCTTCGGGACGGCCATCGTGGCGGCGGCCGGCGCGTCGGAGCGCATGGAGGGGGAGGACAAGCTCTTCGCCGACCTTTCGGGCCTCCCGGTGCTGGGCTGGTCCCTCCGGGCGCTGGAGGCGAGCCCCCACATCCATGAGATCATCGTGGTGACCCGGGAGGAGTCCATCGTCCCGGCGGCGGAGCTGTGCGCGGAGCTGGAGATCACCAAGGCCACGAAGATCCTCTGCGGCGGGGAGGACCGGCTCTCCTCGGTGCTCATCGGCCTTGAGGAGGCGTCTTCTGAGGCCGAATACATCGCCGTACACGACGGCGCGCGGCCCCTTGTGACGGAGGGCATCATCGCCGACGCCTTCTCAAAGGCGTACAGGTTCCACGCCGCCTGTCCCGGCGTGCCGGTGAATGACACGGTGAAGCGGGTCAAGAACGGCTTTGTGGAGGAGACGCCGGAGCGCGGCGCCCTCTACGCCGCCCAGACCCCCCAGGTCTTCGCCGTGGACGTGCTGAAGGCGGCGCTCCACAACGCAAGAGTGAAAAAGCTCCCCGTCACCGACGACTGCTGCGCGGCGGAGGCCATCGGCATAAAGCCCGCCATCTCTCACGGCTCCTATGAGAACATCAAGATCACCCGGCCGGCGGACCTTCTGACCGCCGCCGCCATTTTGGAGTCCAGGAGGGAAAAATGAGGATCGGTCACGGATACGACGTCCACAGGCTGGTCCCCGGAAGGCCCCTGGTGCTCTGCGGGGTGGAGATCCCCTGGGAAATGGGGCTTCTCGGCCACTCCGACGCGGATGTGGCCGCCCACGCCCTGATGGACGCCCTTCTGGGCGCGGCGGGCCTGGGGGACATCGGGAAGCTCTTCCCGGACAGCGACGACAAGTACCTCGGCGTCAGCAGTATGGCGCTTTTGGAGGACGTGGCGGCCCGCGTCGCCGCTTTGGGCTACACCCTTTGCAACGCGGACATCACCATCATCGCCGAGCGGCCCAAGCTCTCAAAATACACCGAGGATATGCGAAAAACCCTGGCCGCTCACTTGAACGTCCCTCCCGACAGCTTAAACGTCAAGGCCACCACGGAGGAGGGGCTGGGGAGGGCCAGCTCCGAGGGCATCGCCGCCCACGCCGTGGCGCTTCTGGAGGGCCCCGGGCCCCGCGTCAGAAATCTATAAACATTTTCCCCCTCCCGGCATAGTATGTTGTGACGTCACACATACATCCGGGAGGATTTTTATGGATATTTATACCCTCACCTGCCGCTCGTTGACCTACGCCCAGAGGGTCTCGCGGGTGCTGACGGCGGCGGGGATCAGAAATATGATCGTCAGGACCCCTCAACGCATGTCCCGGGAGGGCTGCGGGTACGCCGCGCGTATAAGCGGGAGCGACCTGGGCTCCGCCCTGGGGGCGCTGGCGTCGGCGGGCGTCCCCCCAAAAAAGGTCTTCAGGCAGCTCCCCAACGGCGGCTATGAGGAGGTGCCCTTTTGATTTACCTTGACAGCGCGGCCACCACCTTCCAAAAGCCCCGGTGCGTAAAGAGCGCCATGGTCCGGGCACTCACAACCTGCTCCAGCCCCGGGCGCGGGGGCCATAAGTACGCCATGAACGCGGCGGAGGAGCTCTACCGATGCCGGGAGCGGGCATCACAGCTTTTCAACGTCCCCGATGTGGAGCGCGTGGCCGTCACCTTCAACGCCACCCACGGCCTCAATATTGCCATCCGCAGCCTGGTGCGCCCAGGGGACAGGGTGGTAATCTCGGGCTTCGAGCACAACTCCGTTGTCCGGCCCCTCCACGCCCTTCACGCCGATGTGGCCGTGGCCGGCTCGCCGCTATTCGACAGGGAGGCCGCCCTGCGGGCCTTTGGCGCGGCGCTTACGAGGGACACGCAGTGCGCCGTGGTGAACCACGTCTCCAACGTCTTCGGCTTCGCCCTGCCGGTCTATGAGATCGCGGCTCTATGCCGGGAGCGGGGCGTGCCGCTCATCGTGGACGCCTCCCAGTCCGCCGGGGTCTTAGATGTGGACTATCAGAAGCTGGGGGCGGATTTCATCGCCATGCCGGGGCACAAGGGCCTCTACGGCCCCCAGGGGACCGGGCTTTTGCTGGTGTCCGGGGAGGCCGCACCCCTCCTCTACGGCGGATCGGGCAGCGACTCTATAAACCCCGATATGCCCCCGTACCTCCCGGACAGGCTGGAGGCCGGGACCCACAACATGCCCGGCGTGGCGGGGCTTTCTGCGGGCATCGGCTTCGTGCTGGAGACCGGCGTGGAGCGCATCGCCGCCCAGGAAAGACGCCTCACGCGGCGCCTTGCCGCCGGCCTTTCCAAGATCCGGGGCGCGCGGGTCTTCGCCTCGGAGGACCCGGATACCCAGACGGGCGTGCTCTCCTTCACCCTGGACGCAATAGGCGCCGAGGAGACAGGGGAGAGGCTGGGGGCCATGGGCTTCGCCGTCCGGGCGGGGCTCCACTGCTCGCCCCTGGCCCATAAGACGGTGGGGACCCTGAAAACCGGCACCGTACGGGTGAGCCCGTCGTACTTCAACACGCCCGCCGAGATCGACGCCTTCCTGAACGCGGTAAATACGCTGGCGCGGGGTCTTAAATGACTCCGCGCCGGGGCCGTTTACAGATACGCAAAATAATGTTTACAATATTTTATTGCCAAAAAATCCGTTTTGTATTATAATGATAATTTAGAAAATTAGGTCCCCGGAGCGGCGACGATGAAAGGGGCGCTTTCATTGGACAAACTGAATGAAATTTGGATCGTATTGCAAAACTTCATTGCCACGATCCGCGTTACCGACCTTTTGGACATGGCCATCGTGTCCTTTCTGGTGTACAAGCTCATAACCTTCTTCTCCAAGACCAACTCCATGAACGTGGTCAAGGGCATCATCATTCTGCTTGTGGTGATGCTCCTCACCACCGCCATGGACCTTCCCGTGGTCAGCTACCTTTTGGGCAACACCTTTGAAATGGGCCTCATTATCGTCATCGTCCTGTTCCAGCCGGAGATCCGGCGCATCCTGGAGCAGGTGGGCGGCAGTATCAAGGACATCTTCGGCCACCCGGTGAAGACCAAGAGCATCGAGAACGCCATCGACCAGACGGTTCTGGCCTGTACCGATATGTCCCGCACCCGCACCGGGGCGCTCCTTGTTTTCGAGCGCGACATAAATCTGGAATCCTACATCAAGACCGGCACCATCGTGGACGCCTCCCCGGCGGCGGAGCTTTTGAAAAACCTCTTTTACAATAAAGCCCCCCTCCACGACGGGGCCGTCATCATCCGCAACGGGCGCATCGCGGGCGCGGCGTGTATGCTGCCCCTCTCCGGTAACGTGAACATCAGCCGGGACCTGGGTATGCGCCACAGGGCCGGCATCGGGATGAGCGAGAGAAGCGACGCCGTGGTGGTCATCGTCTCCGAGGAGACCGGCGACATCTCCGTGGCCATCGAGGGCATTTTGAAGCGGGGCCTTTCCCCCGTGACCTTTGAAAAGCTCCTGCGAATGGAGCTCATCCCCCAGGAGCAGGAGAATAAGGGCTTCGTAAAGCGCCTTATCGGTAAGTTTAAGAAAACCGGCAGGGAAAAGGCGGGTGAGTGAGCTGTGAATGAAAAGAAAAGACCCGGAAAAAAGATTTTATATATGCTCTTTTCCGTGGCCGTGGCCATCTCCCTGTGGACCTATGTGGTGTACATCGAAAACCCCATGCTGGATGCCCCCATCGTATTTGACAAGGTCCCGGTGGAATTCACCGGGGAGGAATACCTTCGGGACTATAACCTCATCGTCTCCGACGTGAACGTCCGGGAGCTCTCGGTCAGCTTCAACGGCAGGGTCCGGGACGCCTCCATCATCTCCGGTATGACCGTCCGGGCGGTGGTGGACCTCACCGACATTTTGAGCTACACCTCGCCCACGGGGACCCACGCGCTTTCCTATGACCTCATCTACGACGCCACGGGCGCGTCCTCCTCCGTTACGGTGGAGGATATTTCCGCGCTGGTCGTTGAGGTCACGGTGGAGCGCCTGGTCACGGACACCTTCCCCATAAAGCCCCTCTTCCAGGGGAGCATCGCGGAGGGCTACATGGCCGGGGATCTGACGCTCTCCCGGGACAGCGTGGAGATCGCCGGCACAGAGGCGGCCATCGCCCGCGTAAGCACCGTCTCCGTCACCCTGAACCGGGAGGAGCTGTCCCGGACCACCACGGACACCGGGACGATCACGCTCTTTGACGAGAACGGGGCGGAGATCGATATGGAGGAGGCGGGGCTGAGCTTCGTAAGCTCCGACGGCACCGCCCTCATCACCCAGAAGGTCCTGATGGTCAAGGACATCGCCCTCGTCATCGACATCCGGGACAGTGTCACCGCCAACGACTCCAACATCTCCATCGGCATCGACCCGCCCACCATCAAGCTGGCGGGGGACCCGGAGGATCTGGAGCCTCTGAACATCATCAACCTCGGCACGGTGGACCTGAAGAGCTTCTACTTAAGCTATGACGAGACCTTCCAGATCAGGATCCCCAACAACACCCAGAACCTCAGCGGCGTCAGCACGGCCAATGTGACCATCAAAATCGCCGACAGCAGCATCTCCATTCGGCGCCTCTCCGCCAGCAACATAAGCTTCCGGAACGCCAACAGCGCGGACGTGGTCACCGTCATAACCGAGAGCCTGGACATCGTCCTCCGGGGCAACGAGGCCAGCCTTGAGGAGGTCACGGCGGAGAACATCCGCATCGTGGCGGACCTCTCCGAGTGCCCCAAGGGCACCACCACCGCCCCGGCAAGGATCTATGTGGACGGCTTTGAGGACGTGGAGGCCGTGGGGTCCTACAACGTCACCGTGACCATAAGCTGATGTTCGGATACATCCGGCCCTGTGCCGAGGAGATGAAGATCCGGGAGTTCGAGCGCTTCCGCGCCCTCTACTGCGGGCTGTGCCACGAGCTGGGGAGAGAATACGGCCTTGCGGGACGGGCCATACTCAATTATGACTTCGTGTTTCTGGCCATGCTCCTTTGGGGGGACGCGGGGACCTGCGATTACTGCTTTCGCCGGTGCCTCCCCGGGTTTTGCCGGAGGCGGTGCGTCACAAAAAGCGCCCCGCCCCTGACCGCCGCCGCCGGGATGAGCCTCATCCTGGCATACTGGAAGGCCCAGGACGGCGTCGCCGACAGCCGGGGCGCGAAGAAGCTGGGGGCCCTGGCGGTCCGGGGATTTTTGAGGCGCGCCTATAAAAAGGCCGCCGGTAAGTACCCGGAATTTGACGGCGAGGTCCGCCGGCGCTTAGAGGACCTCTCCCGGCTCGAAAAGGCCCGCTCGGAGAGCCTGGACGAGCCCGCCGACAAGTTCGCCCTCCTCTTAAGCTCCGCCTGTGAGGCGGGAAGGCAGGAGGACCGGCGGGCGCTGGAGCAGCTTTTATACCACGTGGGCAGGATCATCTATATCGCCGACGGGTATTTTGACCTTAAGGGAGATTTGAAGGACGGCAATTATAACCCCGTGGCCGCCCGCTTCGGACTTACGGACGCCCACGTGCCGGAGGAGGTCCGGGAGAGCGTGCTGGAGACGCTGATGAGCTCCGCGCGTCTCGCGGCGGCGGCCTACGAGCTCCTTCCCGCAAGCTATTGGACGCCGGTGACCCGCAATATCGTGTACCTGGGGATCCCGCAGATGATACGGCAGGTCCTGGACGGCACCTATCAGACCGCCGTCCGGGGAAGGCCCAAGCATCCGGCGCGTTTGCCGGACAGAACGGAGAGTGAACTATGACTGATCCATATAAGGTGTTGGGTATCTCTCCCGACGCCTCCGACGAGGAGGTCAAAAAGGCGTACCGGGAGATGGCCAAGAAGTACCACCCGGATAATTACGTGGACAACCCCTTGGCGGACCTGGCCCAGGAGAAGATGAAGGAGGTCAACGAGGCCTACGACACCATCACCAAGGCCCGGAAGGGCGGCGGGGGACGTACCGGCTCCGGCTATTCCTCGGGTTACTCCTCCGGCTATTCCTCCGGCGGATCGTCCTACCAGGGGTCGTACCAGAGCGCCGGCAAATACGCGGAGATCCGAAACGCCATCAACGCCGGGAACCTCCAGTACGCCGAGCAGCTTCTGGACCAGGCCCCCGCCAGGGACGCGGAGTGGAACTTCCTCATGGGGAGCCTCTACTACAAAAAGGGCTGGCTGGACGACGCCAGGAGCTTCTTCCAGCGGGCCGCCTCCATGGACCCCTACAACCAGGAGTACCGCCAGGCCCTCAATATGGTCAGCGCCGCCAACTCCCCCTACCGGCAGACGGGCTACGGCCCCCCGGCCCAGGGTGGGTTCGATATGTGCGATATGTGTACCGCCATGATGTGCGCCAACATGATGTGCGGCGGGTGCCGCTGAGCCTATGAAGAGTAGAGCTTTGACCCGTAAGATCGCCTTCACTGCGGTCTTCACGGCGTTTTCTGCGGCGTTTTTGTATATCGCCTCGGTGTTTCCCTCCGGGCAGCTGGGGTTTCTCGGCGTGGCGTCCCTCTTCGGCATCGCCGCTGTGGTGGAGTTCGGGCTCTGGGGCGGCGCGGCGGTGTATGTGGGGACGGCCCTCATCGGTCTTCTCATCGTGCCGTCCAAGTCCCTGGTGGCCCTCTACGCCATCTTCTTCGGCTATTACCCCATCCTCAAGGCCCTGGCGGAGAAGGTCCACAGCCGGGTGCTGGAATGGGCCGTGAAGCTGGCGGTCTTCAACGCGGCGCTGACGGCGGCCATCTTCGTTTTGACCATGGCGATCTTCGATTTCAGCGTCTTCCACAACCGGGTCTATCTCATCTATCTTGCCTGCAACGCCGTGTTCGTCCTTTTTGACATCGGCGTATCCAGGGCCATCGCGGTCTATCTTTCCAAGATCCACCCTAAAATACAAAAAAAGAATTGAGGCACGTTTTCTATGATCAAGAGCATGACCGGCTACGGAAGCGCCAAGGGGCTTTCGGACAAGCTGGAGATCACCGTGGAGGTGCGCAGCGTCAACAACCGCTTCCTGGACTGCTCCGTGAAGCTCCCCAGGGTCTACACCTGCCTGGAGGACGGCATCAAGTCCCGGGTCCAGCAGGGGATCTCCCGGGGGAAGGTGGACGTCTTCATCACCATCGACGCCCGGTACGCCGACGACACCGTTATCAGCGTCAACGAGCCCGTGGCCGACGCCTATATGGCGGCTTTGAAGGCCCTTTCGGAGCGCTACGGCATTGAAAACGACGTCACCGCCACGTCCCTCTCCCGGCTCCAGGACGTGCTCACCGTCACCAAGGCGGAGACGGACGTCAAAAAGCTGGGCGAGGACATAGACGCCATCCTGGTGAAGGCGCTGGAGGACTTCAACTCCATGCGCGCCCGGGAGGGGGAGCGGCTTTACGCGGACATATCCTCCCGCGCCGACGAGATCGAGCGGCTCGTGGGACTTGCCGAGGAGCGCAGTCCCCAGACGGTGGCGGAGTACCGGGAGCGCCTTGCCGCCAGGCTCCGGGAGGTACTGGAGAGCTCCGACGTGGACGAGGCCCGCATCGTCACGGAGGCCGCCATCTTCGCCGACAAGACGGCCGTGGCGGAGGAGACGGTGCGCTTAAGAAGCCACCTTGCCCAGCTCCGGGACCTCATCCGCAGCGGCGAGCCCGTGGGCCGGAAGCTGGATTTTCTGGTCCAGGAGTTCAACCGGGAGGCCAACACCATCGGCTCCAAGGGCAACGACCTCCAAATGGCCAGGATCGTGGTGGATCTGAAGTCCGAGATCGAGAAAATTCGTGAGCAAATTCAGAACGTGGAGTGAGCGGAAATGAGACTTGTGAACATCGGCTTTGGCAACATGGTCTCCGTGGGCCGCATCATCGCCGTGGTGAGCCCGGACTCCGCCCCCATCAAACGCATTATCTCCGACGCCCGGGACAGGGGCGTCCTCATTGACGCCACCTACGGGCGCAGGACCAGGGCGGTCATCGTCTGCGACAGCGGACACGTGATCCTCTCCGCCATCCAGCCGGAGACCGTCTCCGGGCGCATGGCGGGCAAACCCGACCGTGGGGAGGACGAGGAGGACCTTGAGGATGAATAAAAAAGGAAAGCTCTTTATCGTCTCCGGCCCCTCCGGCTCCGGGAAGAGCACGGTGCTTGGGGAGGTCTTCAAAAGGAGGGACAGGCTCTACTTCTCCGTCTCCGCCACCACCCGAGCCCCGCGCCCGGGGGAGAGGGACGGGGTGGAATACTACTTCATCGACGAGCGCCGTTTTGACGAAATGGTGGAACACGATGAATTTCTGGAGCACGCCCGCTACGCCAAATGCAGCTACGGCACGCCCCGCAAGCCGGTGGAGGAGAAGCTGAACGCCGGCATCGACGTAATTTTGGACATCGAGGTCCAGGGCGCCGGGCAGGTGAAGTCCCGGATGCCGGAGGCGGTGTCCGTCTTTATCGCGCCCCCCAGCCTTGAGGAGCTGGAGCGGCGTCTGCGCTCCCGGGGGACCGAGAGCGAGGAGCGGATCGCCCTCCGCCTTGAAACAGCCAAAACGGAGCTCCGGGAGGCCGGAAAGTACGACTACGTGGTGGTCAACGACGACTACCTCCGGGCCGCCGGGGAGCTCCTTCAAATACTCAATAACGCCTGATCGGAAAGGAACTGATCTCACTATGATGCTTTATCCCACTATGCCCGAGCTTTTGAAAAACACCAGCAACAGCCGGTACCTTTTGGTGAACGTCATCGCCAAGCGCGCCCGGGAGATCTCCCAGGACGCCCAGGACCACGGCATCCCCCTGGACGAGAAGCCCACGTCCATCGCCATCCGGGAGATCGCCGAGGGCAAGATCACCGCTGAAATGTGACCGTCAGGAGGCCGGGGGGCTCATGAGAAAGATCGCGAAAATAGCCGTTTCGGCCGCCATATACCCCATCGACAGGCCCTACTCCTACGCCGTGCCGGAGGACCTCTCCGAAAAGGTGGTCCCGGGGGTACGCGTCACCGTCCCCTTTGGCCGGGGCAACCGCCGGAGCGAGGGGATCGTCCTCTCGGTGGAGACGGAGGCGCAGCGCGCGGACCTCAAGAGCGTGGAGGGGGTGCTGGACAGCGAGCCCGTCTTCTCCGAGGAGCACCTGAAGCTGGCCATGTGGATGCGGGACCGGTTTTTCTGCACCTTTTACGAGGCCGCCCGGGCCATGCTCCCGGCGGGGATGTGGTTTCGGGACTCTGAGCGCCGGGTGGGGGACAAGGTCCAAAAGTTCGCCGCCCTCGCCGTCTCCGGGGAGGAGGCGGCGGAGTACGCCGCCCAAAAGCGGATGGCCGCCCCCAGGCAGTCCGCCGTGTTGGAGCTCCTATCCGCCATCGGGGAGGCCCCCATAAGCGAGATCGCGGCCTTCACGGGGGCGTCCACCCAGACGGTGAACGCCTTAGAGCGGCAGGGCCTCATCGCCACCGAGCTTCGGGAGGTCTACCGCCGCCCCGTCCGCCCGGTGACTATGGAAGCGCCGCCCATCACCCTGACAGCCGAGCAGGAGCGGGCTTTTGAGGGCCTTCGCGCCCTTGCTTGCTCCGGCAAGCCCTCAGCGGCGCTACTCTACGGCGTCACGGGCTCCGGGAAGACCAGCGTCTATATCCGTCTCGTGGAGGAGACCATCAAAACCGGCCGCACCGCCATCGTCATGGTGCCGGAGATTGCCCTGACGCCCCAGCTCATGGACATCTTCTCCTCACACTTCGGGGAGGACATCGCCGTTTTGCACTCCTCCCTCACCACGGGGGAGCGGTACGACGAGTGGAAGCGCATAAACGCGGGGCTTGTGAAGGTGGTCATCGGGACCCGCTCCGCCGTCTTCGCGCCCCTCAAAAACCTGGGCCTCATCGTCATCGACGAGGAGCAGGAGCACACCTACAAATCCGAAAACGCCCCCCGTTATCACGCGCGGGACGTGGCAAAATATCGGTGCGTCCACTCAAACGCCCTCTTGCTTCTTGGCTCCGCCACCCCCAGCGTGGAGACCATGTACGCCGCCGAGACGGGGAAATACAGCCTCTTCACCCTCTCGGACCGCTTCAACGCCCAGCCGCTGCCAAGGGTCCTCATTGCCGATATGCGCGAGGAGCTTAAAAGCGGCAACGGCGGCGCGGTCAGCTCCCTTTTGCGGGAGGAGCTTCAGAAAAACATCGAAAACGGGGAGCAGAGCATTCTCTTTTTGAACCGCCGGGGGGCCTCGAGCCTTGTGATGTGCGGACAGTGCGGGTACACCTTTGAGTGCCGCAACTGCTCCGTCTCCATGACGTACCACTCCGTGGGCTCCCGGCTTCGCTGTCACTATTGCGGTTGGTCCCAGCCCGTGCCGGAGGCGTGCCCGGAGTGCGGCGGGAAGCTGAAATTCGTGGGCGTGGGGACCCAGAAGCTGGAGGAGGAGCTCCACGAGCTCTTTCCCGGCGTGGGCGTCATCCGCATGGACACGGACACCGTGGCCCGGGCCGGCTCCCACCAAAAGCTCCTGGCGAAATTCCGGGAACAGCGCGTGCCCATCCTCCTGGGGACCCAGATGGTCACCAAGGGGCTGGATTTTCCCAACGTCACCCTGGCCGCCGTCATCTCCGCCGACCAGTCCCTGTACGCCGGGGACTTCCGGGCCCACGAGCGGACCTTTTCCCTCATCACCCAGGTGGTGGGCAGGTCCGGGCGGGGGGACAAGCCGGGGAGGGCCGTCCTCCAGACCTTCACGCCGGAAAATTACGTACTGAAGCTGGCCTCCAGCCAGGACTATATGGGCTTTTACCGGCAGGAAATCGACGTCCGCCGGCTTCTGTCCGCCCCGCCCATCCTGGACAGCGTCACCGTGACGGTGACGGGCCTTGAGGAGGCGGCGGTCCTCCGGGGGTGCGTGGCGCTGTCGGAGATGCTGAAGGGCGCCTTCGGTAAGGGCGTCTCCGTCCTGGGGCCCGCTCCGGCGGGGGTCACGAAGGTCAACAACCGCTACCGCTACAAGCTCACCCTGGCGCTTACAAACGACCGCAGATCCAGAGAGATCATCCGCCGGGCCATCCAGACCTTCGCCTCCCAAAAGGAGACGCGAAGGCTCACGGTCTACGCCGACCTCGATCCGCTGGACTGAAATATTTAGGAGAAATAACATATGGCACTGAGAAATATTCGTGAGGAGGGGGACTCCATCCTCCTGAAAAAAAGCCGCCAGGTCACGGACTTCAATAAGCGGCTCCACACCCTTTTGGACGATATGCGCGAGACCCTTCTCTCCGCCGACGGCGTGGGCCTCGCCGCCCCCCAGGTGGGGGTGCTCCGCCGCGCCATCGTGGTCATCGACACCAACAAGGAGGAGCTGCCCGTGGAGGAGCAGATGATCGAGCTCATAAACCCCGAGATCATCGAGTCCGACGGGGAGCAGACGGGGCAGGAGGGGTGCCTCTCCGTCCCCGGGGTCTACGGCATCGTCACGCGGCCGGAGCACGTCATCGTTCGGGCTCAGGACCGCTTGGGGAATTTCTTTGAGGTGGAGGGGACGGGCCTTACGGCGCGGTGCTTCTGCCATGAGATCGACCACCTGGACGGGCACCTCTTCACCGAGCGGGCGGAGCGCATCCTCACCCAGGAGGAGCTGGAGGCACAGCAGGAGAACGGGCAATGAGAGTATTTTTCATGGGGACGCCGGATTTCGCCGCCGTCTCCCTCCGGGCGCTGCTGGACCGGGGCTTTGAGGTAGTGGGCGTCTTCACCCAGCCGGACAAGCCCGTGGGCCGCAAGCAGATCCTCACGCCTCCCCCCGTGAAAACGCTGGCGCTGGAGCGGGGGATAGAGGTCTACCAGCCTCGTAAGCTCCGGGACGGTACTGCGGCGGAGCTCATACGGTCAAAAAAGCCCGATGTCATCGCTGTGGTGGCCTACGGGAGAATTTTACCCCGGGAGATTTTGGACATTCCCCCCATGGGGTGCGTCAACATCCACGGCTCCCTGCTCCCCAAATACCGGGGCGCCGCGCCCATCCAGTGGGCGGTGATAAACGGCGAAGCGGTGACCGGCGTCACGGCCCAATACATGGCCGAGGAGCTGGACGCCGGGGACATCATCGGCACGAAGAAGACCGCCATCCTCCCGGGCGAGACCTCCGGGGAGCTCTTCGAGCGCCTGGCCCCCCTGGGGGGCGAGCTCCTTTGCGAGACGCTGGACGCCATCGCTTCGGGGACGGCGAAGAGGACCTCCCAGGACAGTTCCCTTGCCACCTTCGCCCCGCCGCTCACTAAGGAGATGGCGAAAATCGACTTTTCCAAGAGTGGGGAGAGCATCGTACACCTCATCTGCGGCATGGACCCCTGGCCCGTGGCCGTGGGGGAAATAAGCGGCGTTTCCATGAAGATCTTCAAGGCTTTTTCCACAAAAAAGCCGGTCACCAAAGAGCCCGGCACGATCCTCTCCGCCGGGAAGGCCGGCATCGAGCTGGCTGCCAGGGACGGCAGTGTCACCGTCACCGAGCTTCAGGCCCCGGGCGGCAAGCGGATGGCGGCGGCGGATTACCTCCGGGGGCACCCCCTATGTCCGTGAGCGCCCGTGAGGCGGCCTACGCCGCGCTGGAGGCCTGGCGGCGGCGGGGGGCCAGGCCGGATATGATTTTGTCCTCCCAGGATATGGACAGGCGCGATATGGCCCTGGCGCAGAAAATCGTCAGCGGCGTTTTGCAAAATTCCTGCCTTTTAGACTATCGGATCGGTGTATACTCAGGTAGGGCCGTCTCGTCCCTCCAGCCCCAGGTGCTGGATATTTTACGGCTCTCCGTCTATCAGCTCCTGTTCCTTGACCGGGTGCCCTCCCACGCGGCGGTGTCCGAGGGGGTGGAGCTTGCGAAAAAGCGCGCTCCCAGGGCTGCGGGGCTTGTGAACGCCGTTTTGCGAAAGGCCTCGACGGACCGGGGAAAGCCCGTGGACCTTCAAATCGAGGATGGGCCCCGGCGGCTGTCGGTCCTCTACAGCCACCCGGAGTGGTTCGTGGCGGAGCTCTTGGAGCGCTGGGGACAGGAGCGGACGGAGTCCGTCCTCCGGGCCGACAACGAGGAGGCCCCCATCCTGGCCCAAGTGAACACCCTCAAGACCACCCTCCCGGAGCTCACGGAGCTTTTGCGGGAGGAGGGCGTGGGGACCCGGGCGTGTCCGCTTTTGGAAAACGCCCTCTATCTGGAGGACACCGGGGCGCTCACCGGGCTACGGAGCTTCCAAAAGGGCCTTTTTTACGTCCAGGACGCCGCCGCGCGCCTTGCCGTCACCGCCGCCGGGGTGAAGCCCGGGGACACGGTGTTCGATCTGTGCGCCGCGCCGGGGGGAAAATCCTTTGCCGCCGCCATGGATATGGCGGACAGGGGAGCGATACGCGCCTTTGACATCCACGGTAAGAAGCTGAACCTCATTCGCGGCGGGTGTGAGCGCCTTGGAATTACCGTTCTCACTGCCGCCCCCGGGGACGCCGGGGTCTTCGACCCCGCTCTGGAGGCCGGAGCCGACGCGGTGATCGCGGACGTGCCCTGCTCCGGGTTCGGGGTTCTGCGGAAAAAGCCGGAGATCCGCTATAAAAAGCCGGAGGAGCTGGAGCGCCTCCCGGAGCTCCAGCTGAAAATTCTCCGCAACGCCGCCCGGTATGTGAAGCCCGGCGGGACGCTCCTCTACTCCACCTGCACGGTGCGGAGAGGGGAGAACGAGGACGTGGCGGAGGCGTTTTTGCGGGAGAGCCGGGATTTTGCCCCGGAGCCCTTCGATTTGCCGGAGCCCCTGGGGGCCTCCGGCGGCATGAGAACGATTTTGCCGGATGAGGCCGGCACGGACGGATTTTTCATATGCAAACTGAGAAGGATAAGGTAAAAACCGATATAAAATCCCTCCTGCCAGAGGAGTTGGAGCAGGAGCTCACCGCCCTGGGCGAGCCCAAATTCCGGGCAAAGCAGGTGTTCCGATGGCTGGGCAGGGGTGTGCGGAGCTTTGAGGAGATGACGGACCTTCCAAAGTCCCTCCGGGACAAGCTGGGGGAGTTGTATTTCCTCACCCCGCCCGCAGTGGAGCGTAAGCAGGTCTCCGCCCTCGACGGGACGGTGAAGTACCTCTGGCGCTTATCGGACGGGAACCATGTGGAGAGCGTGGTCATGCGCTACGAGCACGGCAACACCGTCTGCGTCTCCACGGAGGTGGGCTGCGCCATGGGGTGCGCCTTCTGCGCCTCCACATTGGGGGGCAAGGTCCGGAATTTGGCGGCGTCGGAAATTCTGGACCAGGTGATCTTCTCAGAGCTTGACTCCGGGTGTAAAATATCCAATATAGTCCTGATGGGCATCGGGGAGCCACTGGACAACTTTGATAACGTCATCCGCTTTCTCCGGCTCGTCAACCACCCGGACGGGATGAATATCGGGATGCGCCACATCTCCCTGTCCACCTGCGGACTTGTTGAAAAGATTGACAAACTGGCGGAGCTTGATTTACAATTAACCTTATCGGTCTCCCTCCACGCCCCGGACGACGAGACGCGCTCGAAGATCATGCCGGTGAACCGGGCGTACAACGTGGACACGCTCTTGGCGGCGTGCGAGCGGTACTTCAAGCGCACGGGCCGGCGCATCTCCTTTGAGTACGCCATGATCCGGGACGTAAACGACACCCCCGCCCACGCAAGGCTTTTGGGGGACAAGCTGGCGGGGACCGGGTGCCATGTAAATCTCATTCCGCTCAACGACGTGCCGGAGAGCAAGCTAAAGCCCTCCACCCCCGAGACCCTGCGGCGCTTTATCGCGGCCCTTGAAAAGCGGGACATCAACGTGACGGTCCGGCGCAAGCTGGGGCCGGACATCGAGGCCAGCTGCGGGCAGCTCCGGCGCGGCATGGAAAAGAAAGAAAAATGAGGTGGGTCAATGGACCTTTTCGCGTTAACCGATGTGGGATGCCGCAGAGAACAAAATCAGGACGTCTGCGAGGCGCGGCTCTTTGAGGAGAGCGGCGCGGCGGCGCTTCTTGTCTGCGACGGCATGGGCGGCCACAGGGCCGGGAACGTGGCAAGCCAGCTCCTTTCCACGGTCTTTATGGGCGAGCTTGAAGCGGGGCTTTCTGAGGCGCTGAAGACCGGGGCCATATGCGGGCTCATGAAGAGCGCCCTTCGGACCGGGAACTCCGCCGTCTATGAGCTGAGCCTTTCAAAGCCGGAGTTTCGGGGCATGGGGACCACGGTGGTGGCCGCCGTTATGACCGGGGAGGACGTGACGGTGATGAACGTGGGCGACAGCCGCGCGTATATCGTCTCCGACAGCTCCATCCGCCAGATCACCCGGGACCACTCGGTGGTGGAGGATATGGTGGAGCGGGGGGACATCACCCGGGAGGAGTCCCGCACCCACCCCAATAAAAACCTGATAACCCGCGCCGTGGGCACCGTCCCGGAGGTGGAGGCGGACTTCTTCTCCGTCCGCGTTCGCCCCGGGGACAGGCTCCTTCTCTGCTCCGACGGGCTCTCCAACGAGCTGACGGACGGGGAGATCCTGCGCGCCGTCACCGGGAGCGCCGACGCCGGGAGCGCGTGCCGGGAGCTTATCCGGCAGACCCTGGAGCGGGGAGCGCCGGACAACGTGACGGCGGCGATTTTGATACGATGACGGCGCTTTTTGGGACCCGGAGCAAGTTGGGAGGTCAATTCAATGGATGATATGTATATAGGAAAGTACCTGGACGACAGATATGAAATAAGCGAGAGGATCGGCGTCGGCGGTATGGCCGTGGTCTACAAGGCCCTGGACCACCGTCTCAACCGCTATGTGGCCATCAAGATTTTGAAGGCCGATCTCGCCCAGGACCCGGAGCTCCGCCGCCGCTTCCACGCGGAGAGCCAGGCCGTCGCCATGCTTTCCCACCCCAATATCGTCTCTGTCTATGATGTCAATTCCACCGATAACCTGGATTACATCGTCATGGAGCTCATCGAGGGGATCACCCTGAAGCAGTACATAAACCGCAAGGGGATCCTCAACTGGAAGGAAGTCCTGCACTTCTCCACCCAGATCGCGAAAGCGTTGGAGCACGCCCACTCCCGGGGCATCGTCCACAGGGACATCAAGCCCCACAACATCATGATCTTGAAGGACGGCAACGTGAAGGTGGCCGACTTTGGCATCGCGCGGCTTCTCACCACCAAAAATACCCTGACCCAACAGGCCCTGGGCTCCGTCCACTACATCTCCCCGGAGCAGGCCAAGGGCAGCGCCGTGGACGCCCGCTCGGACATCTACTCCCTGGGCGTGGTGATGTACGAGATGCTCACCTCCCGGCTCCCCTTTGAGGGGGACTCCGCCGTGTCCGTGGCCATCCAGCACATCAGTTCCATACCCCTCCAGCCCCGGGAAATTAACCCCGACATCCCCGTGGGGCTTGAGGAGATCACCATGAAGGCCATGTCCCCGGGCCTCTCCGGACGGTATCAGTCCGCCTCCGAGCTCTTGCGGGACCTGGAGGACTTTCGCAAAAACCCCTCCCTCAAGTTCAATTACTCCATGATCCCCTCCATGGCCGACGACTCGGACGACACAAAGCAGATCCTCCCCATGCGCAACGTCACGGAGGTGGAGCGTGTCCGCCGCCAGGTCAGCGGCAACGGCGCCACCCGCAACCGGGTCAGCACCCAGGAGTACCGCAAAAACAGGAGCCGGTCCGCGCGCACCACCATGCTGGTGGGGACCTTCTGCGTGGTGATCATGCTGGCGCTGCTGGTGTTTTTCATGTGGGACGTGGCCATCAAGGACTGGCTGATGCCGCCGTCCAGGGAGAAGATCGAGATCCCGCCCCTTGTGGGCATGAATTTGAGCCAGGTGGAGGGCAACCGGGATTACACCCTCTATTACAGGTTCGACGTGAAATACGACAACAACTCCGATAAGCCGGAGGGGTATATCCTGGAGCAGAACCCGAAGCCCGGAAGCACCATGACGATCTCCGACGACGGGGTGCTCATCACCCTCACCGTCTCCACGGGGCCGGAGGTCATCCTGATGCCGGACCTCACAAACATCGACTACCGGGACGCCGAGTACGCCCTCCGGAATTTGGGCATCGACCTCAAGATAACCATGCAGGACGAGTATAACGACACCTACACCTCCGGCTACGTGTTCAACCAGCTCCCCGCCAAGGACACGGTCCTGACGCCGGGGATGGAGGTCATCGTCTACTACAGCAAGGGCCCGGAGGTCACGAAGGTCCCCGTCCCGGACCTCTTCGGCCTCACCGAGGCCACGGCCCTGTCCCGCCTGGAGGCCGAGGGGCTGACGGGGAGAGTGGTGGAGGAGTACGACGACACAAGTCCCAAGGGCCGCGTGT
>CANQZF010000008.1 GCA_947628265.1 uncultured Oscillospiraceae bacterium | reverse complement strand
GTCCAAATACATTGTAGTAGGAGTTTTAACCACTTATTCCGAAAAAGAGTACCAGTCTGCGGACTGGTGCTCTTTTTTGGAGCTTACGGCCTTTGCCTCCGGCAAAGGCCGCCCCCGGCGCTGCGCGCCGGGGGTTTATTCAACGTGAAGGGGAACCCTGATGGTTCCCCTTCACAAATCCCTTCCTTCCGAAATCTTCAAACGCTGAATATAGGAGTTTTAACCACTTATTCCAAGTGGTAAGCTACATTTCGGTTTTTAAACTGGAATGTAGCTTATTTCTTTTCCACAATCTCCGTGTTATCGAGGGCAGATGGAGATGTATCTGGCTGAGAATGTTCATGAGCCAATCATCGACAACTATTATTTTGCGACTAAAAATAGTTGCGTTTTCTGTCCCCGCGTGATATACTGCTATTGGAGGGATGCCAGATGGGTCAAAAGGAAAAGCTGATAGAGCGGCTCAAATCAAAGCCGAGGGATTTTACCTTTGATGAGGCGGAGATGTTGTTGCGCTATCTTTCATACCGGCGCTCAGACAAAGGCAGGACCAGCGGCTCCCGTGTGGCGTTTGTCAGCGATGACCACGCGCCTATTTTCCTCCACAGGCCGCATCCCCGAAAAGAGCTGTTGGAGTATCAAGTAAAGCAACTGTTGGACACCTTGGAACAGGAGGGGCTTATATGAGTAATACGATGGAGTATAAGGGGTATCTGGGAAGCGTGGAGTTTTCCGAGGCCGACGGTGTGTTTTTCGGCAAGGTGATGGGCATCCGTGCATTACTCTCCTACGAAGGCACCAACGCGAAAGAGCTGGTGGAGGACTTCCACGGCGTTGTGGACGATTACCTCGCCCTCTGTGCGGCGGAGGGGAAAACGCCGGAGCGCGCGTATAAGGGGAGCTTCAACGTCCGCGTGTCCCCGGAGCTCCATAAGCAGGCAGTCATCTGCGCGGAGGCCCAGCGCATTTCCCTGAACAGCTTTGTAGAGCAGGCCCTCGCCAAATCCGTGGCTGGGCAACGGCCCTGATACAATGAAATTCAGCAAAGCATCGGATAAGCTTTCTCGTCACAACCTCTTTTGAAGAGTAGGAGTTTTAACCACTTATTCCAAAAAAGAGCACCAGTCTGCGGACTGGTGCTCTTTTTTGGAGTGATTTAAATTCGAGGCGGGACCCTGACGGTCCCCCTCGAGCTCCCCTCCCTCCGAAGACTTGGGTCAGCAGTAGGATTTTTAACCACTTACTCCAGAAAAGAACCCCCGTCCATTTGGACGGGGTTTTCTTTTCTGGAGGCTACGGCCTTTGCCTCCGGCAAAGGCCACCCCCGGCGCGTAGCGCCGGGGGTTCATTTGACGTGAAGGAAACCCCTGATGGGTTTCCTCCACAGCTTTTTCCTTTCCGATAGCTTTCGGCGTGCGCAACGTCCCCCTCGAGTTTTCCTCCCTCCGAGAATTTCGGGAGGCGCAGAGAAGCGGGCTTGCAAAAAAGCCTTGCTATTGTCCGCACAATCGTATATAATAAATATAAAGCAACGGAAAGGAGCTACGAAAAATGGCTAAGACGGCAAATTTGTACGCGAGGATCGAGCCGGAGCTTAAGGAGCAGACGGAGGAGATCCTTTTATCCTTGGGAATCCCGGCGTCCAACGCCATCACCATGTTCTACAGGCAGATCGTTCTCCAGCGCGGACTGCCCTTTGACTTGAAGCTCCCGGCAAACGCCCCTGTGGACGCGAGCAAGCTCACGGATGCCGAGCTGGACGTCGAACTTGAAAAGGGTTATGCTGATGTGAAGGCCGGACGTCTCCGTGACGCCGGAAGCGCCTTCACGGACATCCGCAGGGATTACGGCATATGACGTATCGCGTGACGATCTCCGCCCAGGCGGAGGCGGACTTGCGCGGGATATACGAGTATATCGCATTCAAGCTCCGCTCCGCGATCAACGCCGCAGGGCAGCTTGAGCGGCTGGAGAAGGCCATCAGCGGCCTTGACACGATGCCGGAGCGGTATGCCCTTTACGGCACAGGCAAGTGGACGGAGCGCGGGCTTCGCAAAATGCCGGTGGACAACTATCTCGTCTACTATATCCCGGACAAGGACACCTTGACGGTCCGCCGCACGGCGGCGGGCGATTTAAATTCGAGGCGGGACCCTGACGGTCCCCCTCGAGCTCCCCTCCCTCCGATGGATTTCGGCTGATATGCCTTTTATACGCACAGTTGCTTTTTATTTGCCTGTATGATACAATACCATATAAAGCAAATGCCGTTTTGACTGTGCGGGGGAAGGGGGATTTCTGTGAGCAAGGTCTATACCGTTTCCGAATTAAAAGAACTTCTGACGCCTGTTTTTGAGAAAAACGGTGTCCGCCAGGCGGTACTGTTTGGCTCTTACGCAAAGGGGACCGCCACAAAGCGCAGCGATGTGGATCTCTTGGTGGACAGCGGGCTTCGGGGGTTGGCGTTTTTTGGGCTGCTGGAGGACGTGGCCTCCTCACTGGAGACCCCGGTAGACCTGCTGGACGTGACTCAAATCACCAGCGGCTCCAGAATCGACCGGGAAATTCGTGAAAGCGGGGTACAGATCTATGGACGATAAAGATCGCCGCGTCCTGCGCAAGCTCCAGGAACACACGGAGACGGTCCTTCGCTACTGCAAGGGCTGCGCGTCTCTCACCGAGTTTGAAGCCGACTCCATGCGCGTGGAAGCCACCGTTTTCAATCTGATGCAGATAGGGGAATTGGCGAAAAGCTCTTTGAGCGATGCCGTCAAAGAGGCTCTCCCGGGTATTCCCTGGCGGCAAATCTACGGATTGCGTAATCGAATTGTCCACGGTTAAGGTGACGGGAGTCGAACCGCGCCGCTCCACGCGGGCCCTTTTCGGCGCTTTTCGCCTTGTCGTCGTTGCCTTGCGTCAGCAAGGCTGCCTCCTCCGCGCCGAAAATCCCTCGAAAATTGCTCCGCGAGGAGTGCGAAGCAGTTTCTGGCGAGCGGATTTCCGCCCGGGCAAGGAAAAGCCCGCAGGGAATACTTCCGTATTGTCAAGGGCTTTGACGCCGCACGGGCGCAAATCCGCCATCAGAAACCGACGCGGGTTCGACTCCCGTCACCTTATTCCGGCGTCGATATGCGGATCGTCTGGGACACGGTTTCCGAGGACATCCCCCGCTTACGTCAGGAGCTGGAGGCCGTCAACCGGGAGGAGTAGTCGAAGAAACAAGATCCACTCGGCTTTGAAAAATAGCTTTTAACCGCTTATAAAAATATCGCCGGTTCAAAGACCGGCGATATTTTTTACAGCTTTTCTGCTATAACGTCCAAAATCTTATGCGCGGCCTCCTCCTTGGTCATCAGGGGGAGGGGCGTTTCGGCCTCGGGGGTGATGAGGGTCAGGACGTTGGTGTCGGTGGCGAAGCCAGCGCCGGGCTCGCGGAGGGAGTTTGCGCAGATCATGTCGCAGTTTTTCTCCAAAAGCTTTTTCCTGGAATTTTCCAGCACGTTGTCGGTCTCCATGGAGAAGCCGCACAGGAACTGGCCCGGTTTTTTGCGCTCGCCCAGGGTTTTGAGGATGTCCGGGGTGCGGCGGAGCTCCAGCGTCAGGGTCCCGTCGGTTTTTTTGACCTTGGAGGGCGAAACGGCGACGGGGGTGTAGTCCGAGACGGCGGCGGCCTTGATGATGGCGTCCTGCTCCGGGGCCAGCGAAGTCACCGCGTCGAACATCTCCTGGACTGACTCCACCCGGACGAGGTCCACGAAGAGCGGGGGAGCGGCCTCGGTGTGGGCGGCCACCAGCGTGACCTGGGCCCCCCGGAGCATGGCGGCCTCGGCGATGGCGAAGCCCATCTTGCCGCTGGAGTGGTTGGTGATGAACCGCACGGGGTCGATGGCCTCCCGGGTGGCCCCGGCGGTGACGAGAACGCGGCGGCCCTGAAGGTCGTGGTCAAAGCCGATCTCCCTGAGAATATGGGCGAAGAGCACGGACTCCTCCGGCATGCGCCCGTCGCCGGTGTCGCCGTTTGCCAGCATCCCGGTGTCGGGCGTAATGACGCCGTAGCCGAAGCGCCGGAGCTTTTCAAGGTTGTCCTGGACGATGGGGTTGTGGTACATATTGTGGTTCATGGCCGGGGAGATGAGCTTTTTGCAGGGACAGGCCATGACGGTGGTGGTCAGCATATCGTCGGCGATGCCGGAGGCGAGCTTCCCGATGACGTTGGCGGAGGCCGGGGCCACGAGGACGATGTCCGCCTCCTTGGCCAGGGCCACGTGCTCCACGCTGTACTGGAAATTCCGGTCAAAGGTGTCGATGAGACACTTTCGCCCGGTGAGACTTTCAAAGGTGATGGGGTTTATAAATTTCGTGGCGTTTTCCGTCATCAGCACCTGGACCCGGGCCCCGGATTTTAAGAGCATCCGCGCCAGGTTGGGGATCTTATAGGCGGCGATGCTCCCGGTGACGCCCAGCACCACGGTCTTGCCCTTCAGCATACGATCATCTCCTTGATGTTTTGAACATTATATCATTTATTTATCAGCTTGTCCAGACGGCCCGTTGTCCCAGGCCCAGGCGGCGCTGTCCATAAGGGGACCGCCGTTTTTGAGGCTTTCAAGCTCCGCAAGGCAGAGCTCCACGGCCCGCCCGATGTACGCCTCCGCAAGGTCCGTGGTGAAGAAAAAGCACTCCGTCTCCTCCACCGGGAGAAAATACCCCCGCACCGTCTCCACAAACCGGGGAATGTCAAATTCCCCCAGCTCCGTGAGCTCCGGGCCGGGGTCCAGCGGGCGAACCATGTCCGCATGGAGGCCGTGCCGCCGGGAGACAGAGGCGTTGGTGACGGCGTAATCCCTGTGGAGCCGTTCCACATATCCCGGCAGGCGGGGGTTCCAGCCGTGCTCTAAGTACATGAACCGCCGGAACAGAATGTCCTGCGCCAGGTGCAGATAGTACCCGAGGTACAGGTCGTCGAACCGCATCAGGTCCATAAACCGCGCCCGGAACGCGTTCACGTCGTAGGTCTTTTTCGCGTTGCCGCAGAGCCCTTTCTTGAGGTGCCCCCTGTTTCGGTCCGCCGCCCCATCCGGAAGGACACAGCCCAAAAAGAGCCGCCCCGTGTCCCGGAAGGGGACCTCTTTTGTCAATTCCTTTGTGACAGCCAGGTGAATGATACTGGAAGCCATCCTGTCGCCCCCTTTACTACCTTAATCCTACCACAGATTTGGCAAAATGGATATACACTTTTTGAAAATAGTGTGCTATACTATCTCCCGTGCTGTATCCGCCATAGGCGGAATGGCAACAAATTTTAGGAGGAATACCATATGCAAAGCAAAAAAGGGTTGAAGCCGAGAGAGCTGGCGCTCCTTGGACTTCTCACCGCCATACTCCTGGTGCTGTATTTTACGCCCCTGGGGTACATGAACATCGGGCCTCTGGCCATGACCATGAATATGATCCCCGTGGCCATCGGCGCTATCGCCCTGGGCCCCCTGGGCGGGGCGATTTTGGGGGGCGTTTTCGGCCTCACCAGCGTCCTCCAGGCCATGGGCATCGGCGGGGCAAGCCTCATGGGGCAGATGACCTTCGCCATAAGCCCCACCCTCACCATTATCCAGCGGTTCGTGGCCCGGGTGCTGGTGGGCTTGTGCGCGGGGTACATCTACCGGCTTTTCAAGAAGCTCCTGGGCCACGCCGCAGCCTCGTTTATCACCGGCTTTTCCGCCGCTTTCCTGAACACCCTCTTTTTCATGGGGGCGCTTATCCTGCTCTTCGGGCACACCGAGTACATCCAGGGCCTCACGGGGGGGAAGAACCTGATCCTCTGGGCCTGCGCCTACGTGGGCGTTCAGGCGCTCTTTGAGATGGCGCTCTCCACCGTCATCACCGGCGCGGTGGGCGTCGCTTTGGGCAAGGCGGGGCTTTTGAAGGAGAGAGAGTAATGCTTTTGGCCGTGGACGTGGGCAACACCAACGTGGTCCTGGGGCTCATCGAGGGGGAGGAGATACGCCAAGTCCGGCGCCTCTCCACCGACAGAAACGCCACAGGCTACGAGTACGCCCTGCGCTTAAGGGACACCCTGGCCCTGGAGGGGGCCGGCACAGAGGGCATCTCCGGGGCCATCATCTCCTCGGTAGTTCCCCCGACCACGGCGGCCCTCCGGGAGGCCGTGAGGCTCCTGACGGGCATAGATCCCATCGTGGTCCGCCCCGGCATCCGGACGGACCTTCCCATTCTCACGGACGACCCCGCCGCCGTGGGCGCGGACCGCGTTGTGGACGCCGTGGCGGCCAGGGCCCGCTACCCGCTGCCCATCATCGTCCTGGATATGGGCACCGCCAACACGGTGTCGGTCCTCGATAAGAACGGGAGCTTCCTGGGCGGCGTCATCATGCCGGGTTTGCGCCTTTCCATGGACGCCCTCACCCGGGGAACGTCCCTGCTGCCCCAGGTGAGCCTGGAGACGCCAAAATCCGTCATCGGCAAAAACACCCAGGACAGCCTTCGAAGCGGCCTGCTCCTCGGCTGCGCCTCCACCCTGGACGGCATCTTCGAGCGCATTGAGGCGCAGCTGGGCCAAAGCGCCACCGTAGTGGCCACAGGCGGCATGTCCGGCGCGGTCATCCCCCTCTGCCGCCACAAAATCACCCACGACCCGGACCTCCTACTCCGGGGCCTGGCGATCCTATATAAATTGAACACATAGAAACCGGGACGGACCATTTTTTGGCCCGTCCCATTTTTTTATTCAAAAAATTATTTAAATTTGTCGTATATACTTGACATATATTCACTTATATGTTACCCTAAGCATAGGAGGTGATCACGATCGGCAGGAATGTAAAGATCAAAGCGGCAAGAGGGGCGTTGGATATGACGCAAAAGGCCCTGGCGGAGGCTGTGGGCATCTCCCGGCAGACCATGAATGCCATAGAGCAGGGGGAGTATAATCCTACGATCAAACTGTGCCGCGCAATCTGCAGGGTGTTGGGAAAATCGCTGGATGAATTGTTTGGTGAGGAGGATAATTAGCATGAAAAACAAAAAATCAAAAAATATGCTGGATGAAATGCAGGACACGAAGTTGCTGAAAATCGAGGAATTTGGTTTCTGGCTGGTGTTTTGGGTGTTGTTTGCCGCTATTTTCTTGCAAGCGCTGCTGGGGACGACCTTAAAGGAGCTGGCCGGCGAGATCGCCGCTTTTTTGGCGGCCAGCGTTTATGTCGCGTTTTCCAGCCTGAAAAACGGCCTGTGGACGCGAAAAGCTGCCCCGACGCTGAAAATGAACGCCATCACAAGCGTCCTACCGGCCTTTCTTTTCGGGATCATCAACGCCGTGAGGGCGTTTGTCGTCATGAAAAAACCCATCGACCTTCACGCCACCCTTCAAATCGCCGCCATAAGCGCCGGCGTATATATCCTGTGCTTCGCGCTCCTGGAGGTCTTCCGCCTGATCTACAACAAGAGACGAAAGAAATTAGACGATATTGAGGAGGAGCAAGAGAGGTAACGGTATGTACCGTGACCGGCCTCTTTCCCTCACTGCGGGAAACGGATGAAAATTTCCCCGCGCCTCGAAACCGCCGCAGGGCCGCCAAGCGTGGCGGCCCTCATTATTTCATTCAAAAAATCACTTCCGCTTTTTTGCCAGTCCGAGAACGGTGTCAGCGGAGACACCGTAAAATTTGCAAAGGGTTATCAGATGCCGGATGGGGAGCTCGTTGGCGCCGCGCTCGTACCTTGCGTACATCGTCTGGCTTGTTCCCAAAATCTCGGCGACTTTGGCTTGCGTCAGATCATGATCCTCCCTCAATGCCCGTAAAACCTCAATATAATGCTCCATCACGCGCCCTCCACTCATTTTTAGGATGAGTAAAAGGTAGCATAATAAACATATTTACTATTGACTTTAGTAAATATATTTACTATAATATTTCCAAAACATTCGTTTGGAGGGCTAAAAATGAAAACTGGGTATCCATCCATAGACAAGCCGTGGCTCAAATATTACAGCAAAACGGCAATCAACGCGAAAATCCCGGATTGCTCAATATATGAGTATCTGCTGAAATGTAATCAAGCTCACTTCGACGAACCAGCAATTCTGTATTTTGACCGTGTAATAAGCTTTAGAGAGCTTTTTCAGCTGATTGACCGGGCGGCGGGCGCTTTTACCTCTGCCGGTGTCAAGTCCGGGGAAGTGGTATCCGTTCTTTCCCTGAGCACTCCCGAAACGATTGTCTGCATCTACGCTTTGAACAAGATTGGGGCTCTTATCTCCATGGAACCAATTACGCAGACAAACCAACTGCTTGAGCGCTCGCTTTTGGAGACGAAAACGAAGGTCGTAGTTGTTTTGGATATGTTTTTCCAAAAATACGCGGAAACACTCACCAAGCCGCCTTTAAAAAAGGTCGTAGTTCTCGACACACTCACGCGGCAAGTTGATTTTACTAATTTGCCCTATGAAATATATTGCCCCTTTGACTTGTTCTGCTCCGCAGCTATGCCGCTTCCCACTCAGATCCATGAGGGAAAGGGCAATGAACCGGCGGTCATTGTCCAGACCTCCGGGACAACCGCTATTCCCAAAAAAGTTCTACTGACAAATCAAAACATCAACAGCGTGGCCTTACAATACGGTGTGGCGAACTTCAACTTTATTCGCGGAGAGACCTTTCTGGAAATCGTACCGCCTCATCTGTCTGTTGGGTTTACACTTCAAATGCACACGCCGTTGTGTTTAGGCCTCTGCTCGATTATAGGCCTCAACTCCGACCCTCAAAAAGTGGTTGAGATGTTTGTTAAATACGACCCAAACAATTTCATGGCCGGTATCGCCCATGTCAAGGCAATCGCGTCAAGTCCTATCTCACAAAAAATGGATTTGTCTAAGTTAAGGAATTACGCAATAGGGGGCGAGAGCATCCCGGAAAATGAACGGAGAGAAATAGATGACTATCTTAAAAAGTGTGGAGCCCACGTAAAGCTGATGACCGGCTACGGAATGACGGAATTGAGCTCCTCGGTAATAGCCGAACAGCCGAACGCCCAAAATCCGAAAAGCATTGGAATACCGTTGAGCCATGTGACAGCCAAGGTCGTTGATCTGGACTCCGGCGAAGAAGTTACATACGGGAAGACCGGGGAGCTCCTGATAAGCTCTCCCAGCGTGATGCTCGGATATATGAATAACGAGGAGGAAACAAATAGAGCCATTGAGATAGACGCCGACGGCACCCGTTGGCTTCACACCGGCGACATAGGCTATATCGACGAGGATGGGTTCGCGTATATCGTGGGGCGCTTAAAAAGGATCTTCCAAACCTTTGATGTGGAAAGCAACATGATATTCAAAATGTACCCGGACTATATTGAGAGTGAAATCGACAGCTGTCCCATTGTTGATCGTGCTGCGGTGATCGCGATCGAAGATGAAAAGCTCATCAATAAGGCGGTGGCCGTTGTTGAACTGAAAGAAAAAATTGACGATCCCATTACAATAATTAAGAATTATGTCTTATCCCGGCTAGAGCCGTATAACCGCCCTGTGGAATATATCGTATTAGATGAGCTCCCGCTTTTACAAAACGGGAAGGTCGATTATAGACAGTTGAACAGCTTATACGAAAAATCTAAACCTTGTCAGTGACGCAACTCAAAACGCTCTGCGCTCTATATAACCTTCACCCCAAGAGGCTTGTCCTCTTGGGGTGGATTCTTAATAGGCAGGTTTATAAATCGCTCTTGCGCCCCGGACCTTCTTGACAGCCCGGGAATTTCGGATTAAGATGGGGAAAAAGGCGGTGAGCGTGTGAAAAAGTGGGATTTTAATAGGGGGTGGACGTTCCGAAAGGGGGACGGCGCGGCCCTTTCCGTGACCCTGCCCCACGATGCCATGCAGACGGAGGCGAGGGGGGCCGGGAACCCCTCCGGCAGCGGCTGCGCGTGGTACGGGGGCGGGGCGTACACCTATGAAAAGACCTTCACGGCCCCGGAGGACTGGGCGGGGAAGAGCGTCCTTTTTGAGTTCGAGGCCGCCTACCCCATGGCCCGGGTGTGGCTCAACGGGGAGCCGGCGGGCGGCTGTGACTACGGCTACGAGCAGTTTCTTGTCCCCGGCGAGGAACTTAAAATCGGCGGGGAGAACGTCCTACGGGTGGAGGTGGACAACACCTCGGTCCCCAACTCCCGCTGGTACTCCGGCGCGGGGCTCATAAGGCCCGCCTTCGCGTACGTTGGGGAGCGGGAGCATATCGAGCCCCGGGGCGTCCGGGTGAAGACCCTCTCGGTGGACCCCGCCCGCGTGGAGGTCACCGTCCGCCACACGGGTGAGGCCCCGGCGAGAGTGGAAATTCTGGACGGAGGCACGGTGCTCGCCGCCGGGGTGGGCGACAGGCTGACGCTGGACGTCCCCGGCGCGCGGCTCTGGAGTGCGGAGAACCCCAACCTCTACCTCTGCCGCGCCGCGCTCCCCAGCGGCGACACGGAGAGCGTGAAATTCGGCATCCGGGTCCTGGCCTGGGATAAGGAGGGCTTTCGCGTAAACGGCAAGACCGTGAAGCTGAGGGGCGGCTGCGTCCACCACGACAACGGCATTTTGGGGGCCAGAAGCTATTATCATGCGGAGCTGCGGCGGGTGAAAATCTTGAAATCCGCCGGCTTCAACGCCATCCGCTCCTCCCACTACCCGGCCTCCCGGAGCCTTTTGGAGGCGTGTGACCGGGTGGGGATGTATGTGATGGACGAGGGCTGGGACATGTGGTATTTCCACAAGACCCCCGGGGACTACGCCGGCCGCTTCATGGATAACTGGGAGCGGGACCTGGAGGCCATGGTGGACAAGGACTTCAGCCACCCCAGCGTCGTTATGTACTCCATCGGCAACGAGGTCTCGGAGCCCGTGGATGAGCGGGGCCTTAAGCTGGCCCGGGACCTTGTGGAGAAGCTCCACAGCCTGGACGACACGCGGCCCGTGACCTCCGGGGCCAATTTGGCCATCCTGCTCTCCTCCTGGCGGCGGGCCCGCCACATCCCGGAGGTGTGGGAGGGCGGGGACAATGGGAGCCTGGACAGCGAGACCTTCAACGCCCTGATGGAAAAGCAGTTTTTGGGGATGCTGGACGTGGCCGCCACCGACGAGGCGGACGCGGCCTCCTCCCCCTATTTCGACCTTCTGGACATCGCCGGGTACAACTACGCCTCCCCCCGCTACCCCATGGAGGCCACCAGGCACCCGGATCGGCTCATCGTGGGCAGCGAGACCTTCCCCTTCATGTTGGCGGAGAACTGGGAGATGGTGGAAAAGTTTCCCTATCTCATCGGGGATTTCATGTGGACGGCCTGGGATTATCTGGGGGAGACGGGCATCGGCGCCTGGAGCGCCTCCCCGGACGCAAACGTCTTCGGAAAGCCCTACCCGTGGCTGCTGGCCGACACCGGCGCCTTTGACATCCTGGGCCACGACAACGCCGAGGCGGGCCTTGCCACGGTGGTCTGGGGCGCAAGGTCCGAGCCCTACTTAGGCGTCGCCCCGCCGCTCCCAAAGGGGACCCCGGTCTACCGGGCCCCCTGGCGCGGGACGGACGCCGTTCCCCACTGGTCCTGGCGGGGCCGGGAGGGCATGGAGACCCGGGTGGAGATCTACACCAAAGCCCCCATGGCGGCCCTCTACCTCAACGGGCGGCTTTTGGGGAAGGAGAAGGTGGAGAGGTGCCGCGCCGTTTTCACCGTCCCCTACGCCCCTGGGGAGCTTCGCGGGGCGGCCATGAATGAGGCGGGGGAGGAGATAAGCGCCTTTGCCCTCCGCTCGGCCTCCGGTAAGCTGACTTTTTCCCTCAAGCCGGAGGGAAAGCCCATACCCGGCGAGCCCTTTTACATCGGCCTTGACATCTTGGGCGAGAACGGCGAGATCGAGTGCGGCTCGGACGCCCGGTGCCGGGTGACGGTGACGGGCGGGGAGCTTCTGGCCTTCGGCAGCGCTGACCCCAGAACCGAGAGCCGCTTCGAGGACGGCGAGTACGAGACCTACCACGGCCGCGCCCAGATCGTGGTCCTCCCGGAGACCGGCCCCCTCACCGTAAAGGCCCGGGCCGAGGGGTTCGAGGACGCGGTATTGACGATTTGAATTGGAGGAACAGCTTATGCGAAAAATTACTCTGAAGATCGACGGCATGATGTGCGCCATGTGCGAAAGCCACGTAAACGAGGCCGTCCGCCGTGCCTTCCCGGTGAAAAAGGTCACCTCCTCCCACGCCAAGGGCGAGACGGTGATCCTCTCCGAGGCGGACATAGACGAGCCGGCCCTGCGCGCCGCCATCGACAAGACCGGCTACAAGGTCCTCTCCTATAAATCCGAGCCCTACGAGAAAAAGGGGCTGTTTGGATTTGTAAAGTGAATAGAAAATCCCTCCGCCCACCGGAAAACCGGGAGGACGGGAGATTTTAAATGTTGCGGCGCAGCCGCACATTTTGAGAGCCCTCCCCGCTTAGGCGGGGAGGGGCAGGGGTGAGGTGAGAGGGTTGCAAATCAGGAAGCAGTCCGATGAACGCACCCTCTCACCTCATCCGTCGCTACGCGCCACCTTCCCCGCCTAAGCGGGGAAGGCTAAAGATGTTGCGGCCCTCCGGGCCGCTTATTTTAATAGCCCCTCCCTTTGGGAGGGGGCAGGGGGTGGGGGTGGCCGGATTACGGACCCACCCTGCCCGTCGCTGCGCTCGGGCACCCCTCCCAGAGGGAGGGGCAATTTGGGCGGCGGACTGTACAACGGTGGTTGAGGGTGCGGCGGTAGACGGGGGACGGGCGGGTTTGGAACCCGCCCCTACGAGAAAATTGATAGATTTTCCCATAATAACGCAACATTTCTCAAATGATGTCGTAGGGGAGGGTTCCAAACCCTCCCAGAATTCCATCCCGCCGCCCAAAAGGGCGGCATCCTTTTACACCCCGGCGGGCGTCTACGGTTGATTTGAGCGCCTTTGTGTGGTATAATCGACCCCAAAGGAGTGACCACAATGCTCTTAAAGGTTATCGTCTGTTTCCTGGCCGGCCTGGGTGCGGGGCTTGGCACCGGGTTTGCGGGGATGAGCGCGGCGGCGGTCATCAGCCCCATGCTCATCACGTTTTTAGGGCTGCCGGCCTATGAGGCGGTGGGGATCGCCCTGGCCAGCGACGTCCTGGCTAGCGCCGCCAGCGCCTGGACCTACGGGAAAAACAAAAATCTGGACATACGCAACGGCCTTGTCATGATGGCGGCGGTGCTCCTCTTCACCATGGTGGGCAGCTGGATCGCCAGCTTTGTGCCCAACACCACCATGGGGAGCTTTTCCGTCTTCATGACCATGCTTTTGGGGATCAAATTCATCGTCAAACCCGTCATGACCACCAAGGAGTCCATGGCCGCCGTCAGCCCCAAAAAGCGGGTGGTCCAGTCCATCGTCAGCGGCTCGGTGATCGGCTCCATCTGCGGCTTTGTGGGCGCGGGGGGCGGCATGATGATGCTGCTCCTTTTGACCAGCGTCCTGGGCTACGAGTTGAAGACCGCCGTGGGCACCAGCGTCTTTATCATGACCTTCACGGCCCTCACCGGGGCGGTGAGCCACTTCGCCTTCGGCGGCGCGCCGGATCTCTGGTGCCTGGGGCTGTGCGTGGCGTTCACCCTCCTGTGGGCCAGGATCGCGGCGCTCTTCGCCAACAAGGCCAGCCCCAAGACCCTGAACCGGGTGGTGGGCGTGGTGCTGACGACCCTGGGCGCGGTGATTTTGGCTGTAAAGCTGTTTAGCTGAGAAAGTGGGGGAGACCATGCCGGATCAGTTTTCAAGGACCCGCCTCCTTATGGGCGAGGACGGGATGGAGCGGCTTTTAAATGCCCGCGTTGCCGTCTTTGGTCTCGGCGGCGTGGGGGGCTACGCGGCGGAGGCCCTGGCCCGGAGCGGCGTGGGGGAGCTGCACCTCATCGACAAGGACACCGTCTCCCTCACAAATTTGAATAGGCAAATCCTGGCCCTCCACAGCACCCTGGGGCGCTTCAAGGCGGACGTGGCCCGGGAGCGGGCGCTGGACATCAATCCCGATGCCCGGGTCTACGCCTACAGGACCTTTTACACCCCGGAGACGGCGGGAGAGTTCGACTTCACCAAATTTGACTACATCGTGGACGCCATCGACACCGTCACCGGGAAGCTGACGCTCATCGAGGAGGCGGCGCGCGCCCACGTGCCCATCATAAGCGCCATGGGGGCCGGGAACAAGACGGACCCCACGGCCTTTAGGGTGGGGGACATCTTTGAGACAAGCATGGACCCCCTGGCCCGGATCATGCGCAAGGAGCTCAAAAAGCGGGGCATCCGGCATTTGAAGGTGGTCTGGTCTGAGGAGGAGCCCATAAAACGCGGCGCGGGCGGCCCCTCGGAGGAGGCCCCGAAGCAGGGGAGAAGGGACACCCCGGGCAGCTGCGCCTTCGTCCCCTCCGTGGCGGGGCTCATCCTCGCCGGTGAGGTGGTGCGGGATCTGACGGCCCCTGACAGGGCGGGGAAGTAGACGATGGCTGAGAAAAAGTACACAAAAGAAATATGCCTGGAGCTTCTGCGCGCAAAAAAACAGGAGCTCCAGGCATCCGGCGCGGACAGGCTCCCCCAGCGCTCGGACTTTGAGCCGGACGAGGTGGTGGCCGTCAAGGCCTACCTCGGCCCCTGGCCGCGTGCCCTGGAGGCGGCGGGGCTGAAGGAGCCCCGGGGGGAGGACAGGCTTAAGAAAAACCGGGAGAAGCGCCGTAGAGCAAGGCGCCGCGCCCGGGAGATAAGACGGCGGGAGGCGGAGGAAAATGAGTGACGAAAGGGCCCTCCGGGCCCTCCTGGACAGCATAAGGCCCCTGGACGCCGCCGCCATGGAGGCCGCGAGGACCCGGCAGGATAAGCTCGCCAAGCCCCCCGGGAGCCTGGGGCGGCTGGAGGAGCTGTCCGTTAAGCTGGCCGGGATCACGGGGAAGGTCATAAATTCCGTGGACCGAAAGGCGCTTTTGGTCTTCTGCGCCGACAACGGTGTGGTGGCGGAGGGCGTCTCCGTGGCCCCCCGGTCCGTGACGGCGGCCCAGACGGTGAACCTCGTCCGGCATAAGACCGGGGCCTCGGTGTTGGCGGAAAAATTCGGCGTGGAGCTCTACGTCTGCGACGTGGGGGTCAACGCCGATTTGCGGGAAAACGGAATTTTGCCCCGGAAGATCGCCTACGGGACAAAAAATATCGCCCACGGGCCGGCCATGGAGCGGGCGGAGGCCCTCCGGGCCCTCCTTGTGGGCGCGGAAACGGCCTCAGAGGCCGTGGACGCCGGGGCCCGGGTCCTGGGCGTGGGGGAGATGGGCATCGGCAACACCACCACCTCCGCCGCCGTGCTGGCGGCCCTCACGGGAAGGCCGGTGGAGCAGGTGACGGGCCGGGGCGGCGGCCTTACGGACGAGGGCCGGGAGCGAAAGCTGGAGGCCATCGGCCGCGCCCTCGCGGTGAACCGCCCGGACCCCTCCAACATCGTGGACGTGCTCTCCAAGGTGGGGGGCTTCGACCTGTGCGCCATGACCGGGGCGTTCCTCGCGGCGGCCTCCCGGCGGGTGCCGGCGGTCATCGACGGCTTCATCTCCGCCGTGGCGGCCTTGTGCGCCGCGCGGCTGTGCCCCGGCGCGGCGGGGTACTTCGTCCCCTCCCACGCCTCCACGGAGCCGGGGTACAGGATCGCCATGGAGGAGCTCCATTTAAAGCCCCTCTTTGACCTCCAAATGCGCCTGGGGGAGGGCAGCGGCTGCCCCATCGCCATGATGATCTTAGACGCCGCATGCGCCGTCATGGGGAATATGGCCACCTTCGAGGAGGCCGGTATCGACGACACATACTTAGACCCCATCCGGGAAGGGGGGAGCGGGCGGTGACCGTCTTTATCTCCGGCGGCGTCAAGAGCGGCAAGTCCTCCCTGGCGCAAAAAATCGCGGTCCGGCTGGCCGGACCCGGGCCAAAATACTATGTGGCCACCATGATCCCCTATGATGAGGAGGACCGGGCCCGCGTCCGCCGCCACATTGCGGACCGGGCGGGGCTGGGCTTTGAGACGCTGGAGCTGGGGCGAGGGGTGGAGCGGTGCCTGGACCTGGCCGCGCCGGGGGCCACCTTTTTGGTGGACAGCGTGACGGCGCTCCTTTTAAATGAGATGTACCCCGAAAACCCCGCCGGGGACGCGGATAAAAATGCCGCAAGGCGCTCGATAGACGGGCTTCTCAAGGTCGCCCGGGAGGCCAAAAACGCCGTTTTCGTCTCCGATTACATCTACTCCGACGCCATCCGGTACGACGATTTCACGGAAAACTACAGGGCGGACCTTGCCTCCATCGACCGGGCCCTGGCGGCGGCGTGCGACACGGTTCTGGAGCTGTGCGCGGGGAATATTTATGTCCACAAGGGGGAGTGGGAGCTGTGAAAAAGTGGTTCCGGGCGCTTTTGATGTGCCTATCCATGTTCACCGCCGTCCCCGTCCCGGGAAGGGTCTGGGACGAGGAGGCGCGGCCCCTGATGACGCTGTTTTTGCCCCTGGTGGGGGCGCTCATCGGCGGGCTCTGGGCGGTTTTGGCGGCCCTTTTACGGTATTGGGAGCTGCCGAGGCTCGTGGCGGGGGCGGCGCTGTGCGCGTATCCGTTCCTCATCACCGGCGGCATCCACTTTGACGGGTACCTGGACGTGACGGACGCGGTGAAGTCCTGGCGGGAGCCGGAGGAGCGGCGAAAAATTCTCAAGGACCCCCACGTGGGCTCCTTCGCGGTGCTGGCGGGGGCGCTGCTCATAATGGCCGAGTTTTCCTTCTTCTCCGCCGCAAGGGCGGAGGCACGGCCCCTGGCGCTCCTCCTCATCCCCACGGTCTCCCGCACGGCGGCGGCCCTGGCGGTGACGGTCCTGCGGCCCATGACGGTGAGCGAATACGCCGGCGCGTACAGAAGGGGCGTCAAGCGCTCCCACGCCGTGCTCCTTTCGCTCCTCCTCGCCCTGGAGCTGGCCGCCGGATTTGTATTTCTTGGAAAATACGGCTTCGCGGCCGCCGGTGTGCTCTTAGGCTACTGCCACCACGCCTACCGGGGCTTTCGGAGCTTAGAGGGCTTCTCCGGGGACGTGTCGGGGTACGCCCTGACCTTCGCCGAGGTCTGCGGCGTCGCGGTTTTCGCGCTCATATAAGGGGGGAGAGCATGGATCTTATCATCGGCGGGGCGTATCAGGGGAAGCGCGCATACGCCAAGAGCCATTTTTCCGTCCGGGAGGACGATATTTTCACCTGCCGGGAGGACGGGAAAGTGGACTGGTCCGCCCGGTGTATCGCGGGGCTGGAAAACCTGGCCCTTTGGTGCGTCCGGGAGGGTGTGGACCCCGTGGAGCTTTTTAAAAAGCACGAAAGCCAGTGGGAAAATAGCGTCCTCATCTCGGAGGACATCTTCTGCGGCGTCGTCCCCCTGGGGGCGGAAAATCGCGCCTGGAGGGAGGCGGCGGGCAGGCTTTGCGGGTACTTATCGTCCCGGGCGGACAGCGTCACCCGGATGTTCTGCGGCCTTGCCCAGAGGCTCAAATGAAGCTCATCTTATTTCGCCACGGGAAGACGGCGGCCAACGAGCGGCATCTATATTGTGGCGCGACAGACCTACCCCTCAGCGAGCTGGGGAGGGCGGAGCTGCGGGCCATCCGTGCCTCCGGGGCCTTACCGAGCCTGGAGGGCTTTCGGGTGATCGTCAGCGGCGCGCTCAGGTGCCGGGAGACGCTTTTTGAGCTCTACGGCGATGTGCCCTTTGAGGTGGACCCGGCCTTTCGGGAGATGGACTTCGGGGATTTTGAAATGCGCTCCTATGAGGAGATGAAAAATGACCCCGCCTACATCGCCTGGATCACCGGCGACAACGAGGCCAACGTCGCCCCCCACGGCGAGAGCGGCCTTGAGATGCGCGCCCGGGTCCTCGCGGCCCTGGACCGCCTCCTCCAGGAGGGCCGCCCCGCCGCCCTCTTCACCCACGGCGGCCCCATCGCCGCCATCATGGAGCGCCTCTTCCCCCAGGAGCATAAGACCCGCTACGATTGGCAGCCCCAGCCGGGGAGGGGGTACGCGGTGGAGACGGAGGAGGGGGAGTATCGGGGGGTGTGAAAAAGGAATAGGGTAAAATGAGAGGGCGGCCAAGAGAGGCCGCCCTTACGGCGTTGTTTGGGGGATTGCGGTTATCGGGGGATGGGCCGATGTGGGCATCGGCCCTTACGGCGGTGA
>CANQZF010000007.1 GCA_947628265.1 uncultured Oscillospiraceae bacterium | reverse complement strand
CTGGGCGATGGCGAGGCCGAGGCCGCTGCCCTTGGTGGAGCGGGCCTTGTCGCCCCGGGCGAAGCGCCGGACGATCTCCTCGGGGGTAAAGTCCATCTCATAGGAGGCCGTATTCACTATGCGGACCGTGACGCTCTCCGGCGTCTCCCGGACATTCAGATAGATACGGGTGCCGGGGAGGGAATATTTGATGGCGTTGCCCAGGAGATTTGCGAAGACCTCATGCATCCTGCCCCCGTCCGTGACGACGGGGATGCTCTCCGAGGGGTAGCCGCGCTTGACCGTAAGGCCGGCCTCGGTAAGCCGGTCGTCAAGGAGCCCCAGGGTCTGCTCCAAAAGCCGCACAAGGTCGATATTCTCCTTTTTCGGCTCCGCAGCGCCGCTGGAAACCTTGGTAAGCTCAAAGATGGACTCCACAAGCTCGCTCATGTAGCCGGCCTTCTCGCAAAGCCGCCGGAGCTGTTCCCGCCCCTCCGGGGAGAGGGATTCCCTTTGCAAAAGCTCGCCGTAGCCCAAAATCGACGTCAGCGGCGTGCGCAGGTCGTGGGAGACATTGGAAATGAGCTCCACCTTGAACCGTTCGCTGGTGACGGCCCTTTGGAGGGCCTCCTCCTGCCGCGCTTTCAGCTCCGAAAGCAGCGCCTCCGGTTTGGAGAAGGAGCCCTCCCGGACCTCAATGGGGAGATCGTTTTTATAATTTTCAAGCTGTATTTTGAAGTGATCCAGCTCCCCACAGTAGACGAACAGGCACGCAAGACCCAAAATCGCGGAAAGCCCAAAGGCACAGCAGGGGATAACGCTCAGGGCGTAATAGCGGTAAGGGAGAATCGCCAGCGCCCCGCCGCCAATGGAGAGGACGCTGAGCCCGAGAAAGAGCGCCAGGGACACTCGCGCGGACGGGCATTTCAAATGGATCCTGTATACCGCGCACCAGGAGGGGGAGAGCTTCGCCATGACCCAGCCCCAGAGCTCCCTTAAAGCGGTGAGGAACACGACCCCGGACAGGAAGGAGCCCGCAGGGATGCGGAAAAAATACCCCGGGAACCACCCAAAATAATCCAGCAGCGCGTAGGCGATGAGGACGTAGACCCCCGTAAGCAGGCAGGCTCCGTCGGGGCCCAAAAGGGGAGATTTTTGGAAGAGGACGAAAATCCCCGCCACAGCCGCCCCTACGGAGAGGGCGCAGAGGGCATACCCCGCGATCCCGGCGGCGCTGACCTTCGTTTCGGCGCTGTCGGGGCTGACCTCCGTCGCGGGGGTAAAATCGCCGGACTCGTCGGTGACGCCTATAGGCCCTATGTTATACCGGAAATTGTCCGCGTCCCGGTCCCTTTGGAGGGCGTATTGGCCCGAGGCCCACAGCGCCGCCGACAGGAGGATGAGCAGGAACGCTATGAGATCACGGCGCTTCAAAGACATAACCGACCCCCCAGACGACCTTCAGATACTCGGGCTTTTTCGGGTTGAGCTCCAGCTTTTCCCGGATGCGGCTGATGTGGACCATGACCGTATTTTCCACGGCGTAGGCGTCGCTCCCCCAGACCTCCCGGTAGATCTCCTGCGCCGAGTAGACGCGGCCCGGGCTTGCCATGAGCATTTGCAAAATTCCAAACTCCGTGGCGGTGAGCCGCACCGGCTCGCCCCGGACGATGAGCTGTTTCGCGGCCTTGTCGAGGACCACATTTCCCACCGTGAGCCTCTCCTCGGAGCCGTTTTCCCGGATGGAGCCCAGGTCGTCGTACCGCCGCAGGAGCGCCCTTACCCGTAGTCGTCGGCCCCGGCCTCCAGCCCCAGCACCCGGTCCGAGCCCTCCGCCTTAGCCGAGAGCATCAAAATGGGGACGTTATTTTTCTCCCGGATGCGCATGGTGGCGAGGATGCCGTTTAAGTGGGGCATCATCACATCCATGATGATAAGGTCCGGGCGGCGCTCCTCCGCGATTTTGACGGCGTTGTCCCCGTTGTAGGCCACAAGGACGCCGTATCCCGCCTTTCGCAGACAGGTGTCGATGATATGGACAATCGAGGCGTCGTCGTCAACCACCAGGATCTGATACGTGTCCGCCATAGGCGCTCCTCCAACAAAAAATAAGCGAAACGAAGTGAATAGTAATTTAGTGAATTAGTGAAGAGTGAAGAGTGAAGAGTGAAGAGTGAAGAGTGAAGAAGTAAAAACCGGCAAGCCTTGTGGCTTGCCGGTTTTTGGTCGGAGTGGCCGGATTCGAACCGGCGGCCTCTTGGTCCCGAACCAAGCGCGATACCAAACTTCGCCACACCCCGAGACGCTTGTATATTATAATTTTTGCGCGGCCCGTTGTCAAGGGAAAAATCTTAAATTCTTCCGTATAGGGCTTGGACGGGGCGAATATATTGGTGGTAAATACGTTTGCGGGAGGCGCAAGGGATGGTTTACACAGGTCAGCGCGGCAGGAGAAGAAAGAAAAAGGCGAAAAGGTCCTGGCTTTCCATATGCGTGTGGACGCTGGTGCTGATCGTGGCGCTGAATTTGGCATTTCCCAAGGCGGCAAAAAACGCGCGGCAGAAGATCTCCGACGCCCTGGGGGTGGACTTCGGCGGGGCGGTGGGCGTCTTCGGGGAGGAGCTCCGGGCCGGGAAGAACATTTTTTCAGCGGCCAAGGGCGCGGTGAAGTACGCCTTTGCCCCGGAGGACGGAGATGAAATAGAGGCGGGAAACACCGAAGAAGGGGAAAAGTCTGCCATGAAGGACGACGGGCCCACGGACAAGGCGGACAACGCGGGGAAGGATACCGTCAGGGGAGCGGTGGAGCTTTTCAAGGACAGCCAGAGCGCCTTTTCGGAGCTGGGACTTCCCAACAACGTGACCTATGAAAAACCAGAAGTCGCCTTGCCGCTCATAAAGCCCGTGGACGGGGTGGTGAGCTCCGGCTTTGGCTACCGGGAGCACCCGGCGGACGGGCAGGTGAAATTCCACTACGGCCTGGACATCGCCGCCGAGGAGGGACAGGACGCCGTGAGTATCGCCGACGGCACCGTGGCGGCGGTGGGGGACAGCACCAGCTACGGCCTCTACGTCATCATCCGGCACCCGGACGGCGTGGAGTCTCTGTACGCGCACCTTAGTGAGGTCACCGTCCAGAACGGCGACGAGGTGAAGGCCGGGGACAAGATCGGCACCGTCGGCGCAACCGGGAACGCCACGGCAGCGTGTCTGCACCTGGAGCTGCTGGTGAATGGAGATTATGTTAACCCGGAATATTATCTTTACACCTGATTAGTTAACATAATAGCATTAGTTTACATAACTATTTTAGTTAACATAAATATGAAAGTTAACATAACTAGGAAATTCCATAAAGTTAACATAACTCCAGGCTTCCTTCTCCTGATGACGGCCTTCACGGTCCTCATGGGGGTGGAGAGGGCCCTGATGGTGCTATTGGCGGTTGCGGTCCACGAGCTGGGGCACCTTTCGTGCCTTAAGCTGTGCGGGGCTCGGATCGAGAGGGTCTGTCTGGCCGCCGGAGGGGCGCAGATCGATTTTGAGGACCGGCTCTCCTACGTAGAGGAGGCTTTGGCGGCGCTGTCGGGGCCCTTCGCCGGGGCGCTGCTGGCCGCCGGGAGCCTGGGGGCGGGGGAGATCACCGGGCGCGCCTTCCCCTATGAGCTGGCCGCCGTCAGCGCCATGTACACGTTCTTCAACCTCCTGCCCGTGAGCCCCATGGACGGCGGACGGGCGCTGGGGGCGGTGACGGCCCTCCTCTTGGGGCCGGACGCGTCGGAGAAGATCGGCCTTGCGCTTGACATCCTGTGCCTTTTGGCGCTTATTGGCGGCGGGATCTACGTCTTTATCACGGGCGGGGGAAACTGCACGCTTCTTATTTGCGCCGTTTTTCTTTTGAAAGCGTGTTGCAAAAAATCTCGATTTGGTGTAAAATGAGCTCATGCTATAATGATGTATTATGACCATTTTTGAGATTAGGCGGTACACATATGACACCGAAGCTGGAGCGAATACTGACACGCGTACAAAAGCCCGCGCGCTACACCGGCGGGGAGTATAACGAGATCGTGAAGGACCCCGAAAAGGTGGACCTGCGCGTGGCCTTTTGTTTCCCGGACACCTATGAGATTGGGATGTCCAATCTGGGACTTCAAATTCTCTACGGCGCCATGAACGAGGACCCCGGCATCTGGTGCGAGCGGTGCTTCGCCCCCTGGGGCGACATGGAGGAGGAGCTGCGCCGGGAGAAGCTGCCCCTCTACGCCCTGGAGAGCGGCGACCCCATCGGGGACTTTGACGCCATCGCCTTCTCCCTGGGCTACGAGATGGCCTACACCTCGGTTCTCAATATGCTGGACCTGGCCGGCGTCCCCGTGAGGAGCGCCGACAGAGAGAGCCTGACGCCCCTTGTCTTCGCCGGCGGGACAAGCTGCATAAACCCCGAGCCCATGGCCGACTTCATCGACCTCTTCGCCATCGGCGAGGGCGAGAAGCTGGATATGGAGATTTTGGAGCTTCTGAAAAAGGCCAAGCGGGAGGGCTGGCCCAAAAGCCGCTTCCTCCGGGCGGCGGCGGATATACCGGGGGTCTATGTCCCCTCTCTCTATGAGCCGGAGTACAACGACGACGGCACCTTGAGGCGTGTGAACGTCCTGGACGGCGCGCCGGAGACCGTGACCAAGCGGATCGTGGAGGACCTGGACAGCGTCTACTATCCCACCCACGCCATCGTCCCCTCCACCGAGATCGTCCATGACCGGGTGGTGCTGGAGCTCTTTCGCGGGTGCGTCCGGGGCTGCCGGTTCTGTCAGGCGGGCTTCGCCTACCGGCCCGTCAGGCGGCACAGCACCGAGTTCCTTTTGGAGAAGGCCAAGGAGGCGTTATCTGGCTCCGGGTATGAGGAGATCACCCTCTCCAGCCTCTCCACCAGCGACTTTAAGGGCCTTTCCGAGCTTACGGACGGGCTTTTGGAGTGGTGTGAGCCCAGGAAGATAAGCCTGTCCCTGCCGTCCCTGCGGGCCGACAACTTCTCCATGGGCCTCATGGAGCGGGTGCAAAAGGTCCGCAAATCGGGCCTCACCTTCGCCCCGGAGGCTGGAAGTCAGCGGCTCCGGGACGTCATCAACAAGAATGTCACGGAGGAGGCGCTTTTAAACTCCTGCCGCATCGCCTTTGAGGGCGGCTGGAGCACCCTGAAGCTCTATTTCATGCTGGGCCTGCCCACGGAGACCGACGAAGACGTGCTGGCCATCGCCGAGCTTGCGGAAAAGGTGCTCTCCTGCTGGCGTCAGAACGCCGTGAACAGGGCCCGGGGCGTGAAAATCACGGTCAGTACCTCCATGTTCGTCCCCAAGCCCCACACCCCCTTTGAGTGGGAGGCGCAGGTATCGGTGGAGGAATATTTAAGACGCGTAAAGCTCCTGCGGGAGGCCATCAAGTCCCGGGCCATCACCTATAACTGGCACGCGCCGGACGTGAGCCTCATTGAGGCGGCCCTCTCCCGGGGGGATCGGCGCCTCGGGGCCGTCATCGAAAATGTCTGGCGCGACGGGGGACGGCTGGACTCCTGGAGCGACTACTTCTCCTTTGAGCGCTGGATGAACGCCTTTGAAAAGGCGGGCCTGGACCCGGACTTTTACGCCGCCAGGGTCCGGGGGGAGGACGAGCTTTTCCCCTGGGACGTCATCAGCGTGGGCGTCCGCAAGTCGTATCTGGCCCGGGAGCGCAAGGCGGCTTATGAGGGGAAGATCACCCCGGACTGCCGGGTGAAGTGCATGGGCTGCGGCGCCAACTGCCTTTTGGAGAGGAGGGCCTGTGATGAGTAGGATCCTTTTCAAAAAGGAGGGCCGGGCAAAGTTTATTTCCCACTTAGACCTCATGCGCACCATGCAGCGGGTCTTCATCCGCTCAGGGCTCGCCATCCGCCACACGGAGGGCTTCAACCCCCACCCCTACATGAATTTCGCCATGCCTTTGTCCGTGGGGACGGAGAGCGTCTGCGAGCTCATGGATTTCGGGCTTTTGGGCGGGGCGGAGCCGGAGGAGGTCCCGGCGCGGCTCAACGCCGGCTGCCCCCAGGGAATAGAAATTTTGGACTGCTATGAGGAAAAAAGAAAATTTAAGGACATTAAATGGCTTGACATAGAGGCCCGTTTGTTTTACGATTATAGGGCCTGTCCCCTTGAAGCGCTTAGGGAGCTCTATTCCCGGGAACAGCTTATCATCGAAAAGCGCACGAAGCGCGGCTCGGCTGAGGTTGACATCCTGCCGCTCACCGGCGGGATAGAGATCGAGCCCGGGGAGGACGGGCAACTCCTTATGCGCTCCAGGCTCTCGGCCCAGGACCCGGCGCTCTCCCCGGCGCAGCTTATCTCGGCCATCGACCAGCTGGCCCCGGAGCTTTCCCCTGATTTTACCGCATTCCGCAGGGTGGAGGTCAGAGACTCAGACCTTCATCCCTTCAGATAGAAATGGAGGCATAGACCATGCAATCAAAAGTGAGCAGGATAGGCGTTCTCACCTCCGGCGGCGACGCGCCGGGAATGAACTCCGCCATCAGGGCCGTGGTCCGCACGGCATACAGCCTTGGGGTCGAGTGCGTGGGGGTCCGCAGGGGCTACCACGGGCTCATCACCGGCGATATGGAGCCGCTGACGCCCAGGGACGTCTCCGGCATCACGAGCCTGGGCGGGACGCTCCTCTACACCGCCCGCAGCGCCGAGTTCCGCACCCCGGAGGGGGTCCAGCGGGCGGCGGACATCTGCCGGTTCCGGGGCATTGACGGCCTTGTGTGCGTGGGCGGCGACGGCACCTTCAAGGGCGCGCTGGAGCTGTCCAAGTACGGCATCAGCGTGTGCGGCGTCATCGCCTGCACCAGCTACACCATCGGCTTCGACACCGCCTGTAACACCGCCATCGAGTGCATCGATAAGCTTAACGACACCATGAAATCCCACGAGCGCTGCTCCGTGGTGGAGGTCATGGGCAACCGGGCGGGACACCTGGCCCTCTACGTGGGCCTGGCCGTGGGCGCCACCGCCGTTCTGGTGCCCGAGCGCCCCATCAACTATAAGGACGACGTGATCCGTCCCATCCGGGAGGGACAGCTCCACGGGCGCACCAACTACACCGTCATCGTGGCGGAGGGCGCAGCCCACGCCACCGAGGTGGCCAAGATCATCAACACCGAGACGGGCATGGACACCCGCGCCACCATCATCGGCCACGTCCAGCGCGGCGGCCGGCCCACCGTCCGGGACCGTATCCTGGCGGCCGACTTCGGCTACACCGCCGTCCAGGTCCTGGCCCAGGGTATGACCAACAAGGTCATCTGCTACGACGGGCAGAAGATGTTCCACATGGACATCGTGGAGGCCCTGAAGATGAAAAAGGACTTAAGCGAGCACAATTACGGGCTCCTGGCGGCCCTTCACTCCGGGATGTAATGCCTTTTTCTCAGAAAATCACACATTTTGTGAAAATAATTCTTGCAATTTCAAAAATGTTGTGGTAACATAGTTAGGCTTTTGCGGGATTTTCCCGTTGCATCGGGGCGGTCCTATGCCGTGAACTCGGTACGAACGCCTATCAAGAGGGGAGGAAAAGCACTATGAATTTGGTTGAGACTTTAAATCAGCAGTATATGAAGCCGGAGCTTCCCGCCATGAACGTGGGCGACACCGTCCGTGTCACCGTCCGCGTCAAGGAGGGCAACCGCGAGCGCACGCAGGCCTTTGAGGGCACGATCATCGCCAAGAAGCACGGCGGCATCAACGAGACCATCACCGTCCGCCGCATTTCCTACAATGTTGGCTGCGAGAAGGTCTTCCCCGTACATTCTCCCAGCATCGTATCTGTGGAGACTGTCCGGCGCGGCAAGGTCCGGAGAGCCAAGCTCTACTACCTCAGGGACCGCGTTGGCAAGAACGCCAAGGTCAAGGAGAGAATCTAAGACACAAGGAAAGGGGGAGCGCATCCCCCTTTTTTTGCTGTCAGCGCTGTTGTTTCGCGAATTGTATTTCGAAAGGTGGGCACGGGATGTCAGATGAGATAAACGACGCCGGCACACAGCCGGAGGAGGAACCCAGGCCCCTCACGAGGGCGGAAAAACGCCGTGAGGACCGGGAGAGGTCCGGGAAAATGGAGTTTTACGACTGGGTACAGTGCTTTGTGGGGGCGCTGGTGGTGGGGATCCTCATCTTCATGTTCGGGATCCGCGTGGTGAACGTGAAGGGGAACTCCATGAACCCCACGCTTTTGTGGTATGACCGGATCGTGACCACCAACTTCCTATATTCGCCCAAGGCCGGGGACGTGGTCGTTGTCCAGACGGACACCTACGGCCCGGACCCGCTGGTAAAGCGCGTCATCGCCGTGGGCGGACAGACGGTGGACATCGACTTTACCGAGGGCGTCGTCTACGTGGACGGCGAGGCCCTGGACGAGCCCTATGTCGCCGCGCCCACCCTCACGCGGGAGGACTTTGAGGGGCCGTTCACCGTCCCCGAGGGGTGCCTTTTCCTCATGGGGGACAACCGCAACGAGTCCACGGACAGCCGCCGTGCCACCATCGGCGCGGTGGATGAGCGGTGTGTCATCGGGAAGGTCATTTTCATCCTGCTGCCCGCTCCGGGGCCCGACGGCTCCAGGGACTTCGGGCGCTTCGGGAGCGTCTACCGCTGATGGAAACGGAAATGAACATCCAGTGGTTCCCCGGCCACATGGCCAAGGCCCGCAGGATGGTGACGGAGAACGCTAAGCTCGTGGACGCGGTGTGCGAGGTGGTGGACGCAAGGGTCCCCCGGTCCAGCCGCAACCCGGAGCTTTCGGAGCTCGTGGGAGAAAAGCCCCGGCTCATCATTTTAAACCGGGTGGACCAGGCCGACCCCGCCTACACCGCCCTTTGGGCCGCTTATTTTCGGGCCCAGGGGTACGGCGTACTGGAGACGGACTGCAAATCGGGAAAGGGCACGGCGGGCTTCACCGCCGCCGTGAGGAGCCTTTTGCGGGAGAAGCTGGAGGCGTATAAGGCCAAGGGCCAGACGGGGAAGGCCCTGCGGGTCATGGTCCTGGGGATCCCCAACGTGGGCAAGTCCTCTTTTATAAACCGGGTGGCCGGCCGCCGCGCCGCCGAGGCCTCGGACCGGCCCGGCGTCACCCGGGGCAAGCAGTGGGTCAGCGTGGGCGGGGGCGTGGAGCTTCTGGACACGCCGGGGCTCCTCTGGCCGAAATTTGAGGACAAGACGGTGGGGGAGAACCTGGCCTTCACCGGGGCCGTCCGGGACGAGATTTTGGACACGGAGACACTGGGGGTACGCCTGTGTACGCGTCTCCGGGACACATACCCCAACACCCTGACGGAGCGATACGGTATCGAAACACCCAAGGAGAAGGACGGCTTTGCCCTTTTGGAGCTGGCCGCCAGACGCCGGGGCTTTCTCGTCTCCGGCGGGGAGCTGGACACGGAGCGTATGGCCAAGGTGCTTTTGGACGAATACCGGGGCGGAAAGCTTGGCAGGCTCACCCTGGACGGTGGACCGGAGGACACAAATGACTGATTTATGGCAAATCGAGCGGGGACTGTATGCGCAGGGCTTTTCCCTCGTCGCCGGCGTGGACGAGGCCGGTCGGGGACCGCTGGCGGGCCCTGTGTGCGCCGCCGCCGTGATCCTGCCCCCGGAGACGGTCATCCCCGGCCTTGACGACTCCAAAAAGCTCTCCCCCAAAAAGCGGGACGCGCTTTTTGACGTGATCCGGGAAAAGGCCCTCTATTACGGGGTCGCTTTCGCCTCGGAGCGGGAGATCGACGACCTCAACATCTTAAACGCCACTTATCTGGCCATGAACCGGGCCATCGCGAAGCTGGGCGTGACGCCGGACATATGTATCATTGACGGCAACAGGTCGGAGGGGATCGAATACCGCAACAAAACGGTGGTGGGGGGCGACGGCCTCAGCGCCAACGTGGCCGCCGCGTCTATCCTCGCCAAGGTGACCCGGGATCGGTACATGGAGGAGCTGGCCCAAAAATACCCCGGCTACGGCTTTGAAAAGCACAAGGGCTACGGCACGAGGGCGCACTACGCGGCTATCCGCGCCCTGGGCCCGTCCGCCGTACACCGGGCCACGTTTTTGAGGAAAATCCATTGAGCAGTACGGACAAAAAGCTCCTGGGCCGCTGGGGCGAGGCGGCGGCCGCCGAGTTTCTGCGGAAAAAGGGCTTTCGGATCATAGGCTCCGGGTACCGCACAAGGCTGGGGGAGATAGACCTCATCGCCGAGGACCGGCGGACCCTCGCCTTTGTGGAGGTAAAGACCCGGGCGGACGACAGCTTCGCCCCGGCCGCTGAGGCCGTGAACGCCGCCAAGCGCCGGCGGCTCATCGCCACGGCGGAATACTATCTCGCCACCCACGAGACGTCAAAGCAGCCGCGCTTTGACGTCATCGAGGTCTACGCCCCCGAGGGCATCCGCACCCGGGAGCCAAAGATAAACCACATCGAAAACGCTTTTACCGGGAGGTAATCACTATGCGATATATAAGCACGCGGGACGCGAAAGCGCGCGTCAGCGCCTCGACGGCCATCGTCCGGGGCCTCAGCACCGACGGCGGCCTCTTTGTCCCTGAGGTCCTGCCCCGGCTCCCCGAGGGGGCCATCGGGGAGCTTAGACAAATGAGCTACCGGCAGAGGGCCGTATACATCATGAAGCTCTTCTTGGACGAGTTCACCGCCGGGGAACTGGACGGCTTCACCCGCCGGGCCTACGGGCCGGAGAGCTTCGACACACCGGAGACCGCGCCCCTGCGGGCGCTGGACGCCAACACCTCCCTTTTGGAGCTGTGGCACGGGCCCACCTGTGCCTTTAAGGACATGGCGCTCCAGATGCTGCCCCACCTGCTGACGGCCTCCATGGGCAAGACCGGCTCCGACAAGGACGTGTGCATCCTGACGGCCACCTCCGGCGACACCGGCAAGGCGGCGTTGGAGGGCTTCGCGGACGTGGAGCGCACCAAGATCATGGTCATCTACCCCCGGGACGGCGTCTCCGACATCCAGAAGCTCCAGATGACCACCCAGCGGGGCGGGAACGTCAACGTCCTGGCCGTCCGGGGGAACTTCGACGACGCCCAGACCGCCGTGAAGGAGATCTTCTCCGACCCCGGCCTCCGGGAGGAGCTGGCGGGGCGGGGCTGGGCCCTCTCCTCGGCAAACTCCATCAACTGGGGACGGCTGCTGCCCCAGATCGTCTACTACATCTCCGCCTACTGCGACCTATTGAACGCCGGGGAGATACGGGAGGGGGAGGAGGTCCTTTTCTCCGTCCCCACCGGCAACTTTGGGGACATTTTGGCCGGATATTACGCCAAAAAGATGGGCCTTCCCGTAAAGCGGCTTCTGTGCGCGTCCAATGAAAACGACGTGCTGACAGACTTTATCAAAACCGGCGTCTACGACCGGAACCGCCCCTTCCACACCACCATTTCCCCCTCCATGGACATCCTGGTGTCCAGCAATCTGGAGCGTCTCTTGTTTGACCTTTCGGGCCAGAGCGACACGGAGACGGCGGGGTACATGGAGGCCCTTCGAGAGACGGGACGCTATCAGGTCTCCGGGAAGATCCGGGCCGGCATCGACGTCCTCTTCTCCGCCGGACGCTGCGACGACGCGGAGACCCTGGACGTCATCCGCAGGGCCTACCGGGAGCACGGACGTCTCATCGACCCCCACACCGCCGTGGCCCTGGGCGTTTTGGAAAAATTCCGCCGGGAGACGGGGGATAAAACACCGGCCGTTGTGGTGTCCACCGCGTCGCCCTATAAATTCTGCGACAGCGTCCTCCGGGCCCTGGGGGAGACGCCGGAGAGCTCCGGCGTGGAGCTCATCGGGAGGCTGGAGGAGGTCTCCGGCGTCCCGGCCCCCGCGCCCCTTCGGGCCCTCGCCGGAAAGCCCGTCCGCTTCACCGCCTCCCGGGACAAGGAGGAGCTGACCCAGGCCGTTCGGGAGTTTTTGGGCTGATATGTACCCCAACGGGCTGACCCGTTGGAGGAGGCGTCACATGGAAGATCTCGCCTCGAAGGTGCCGCAGAAGGTCTCGGCCTTGCGGATGGCGGAGTGGGACTCCACGTTGATGGCGTCGGCGTGGCAGTGGCCGTCCTTCCCGTGGTAGACGCAGTTGACCACGTCGCAGCCCACGCCCTGGAGCCTGTCGCCGGTTTTTTCCGTATAGTCGCTCATATCTCTTCTCCTTTCAGGATTTAACGCCCTGTTAGTTTGCCATGATTTTGCCCTTTTATTCGTAAACGCGGAGGATGCCATGCTCTACACCATCGGCGACCTGCACCTGTCCTTTGAGACAGACAAGCCCATGGACATATTCGGCCCCGAGTGGTCCGGCCACGCCCAGAAGCTCCTGCGGGGCTTTGAGGGTGTGGGGGAGGACGACGTCACCGTGATCTGCGGGGACCTGACCTGGGGAATGGACATGGAAAGCTGCCTTTCGGATTTCCAATTTATCCACAGGCTCCCCGGGAAAAAGATCATTTTGAAGGGCAACCACGACTACTGGTGGAGCACCGCCTCCAAGGCAAAAAAATTTTTCGCGGAGAACGGCATCGACTCCATCGATATTCTCAACAACAACTGCTTTTTTTATGAAGACGCCGCCCTGTGCGGCACGCGCGGGTGGATGTGCCCCAACGAAAACGGCTCCCCCCACGACCAAAAGCTCATGGCCCGGGAAATCCAGCGGCTGGAGGCCAGCCTTACGGCGGCGGGGGAGTGCCAAAGGAAGATCGTCTTTCTCCACTACCCGCCCATCTTCGGGAAATTCTACGCCTCCGGCATGGTGGAGGCCATGGTCCGCCACGGCGTCCGGGAGTGCTACTACGGCCACATCCACGGCTCCGGGCGGCGGCTCGCCTTCGAGGGGGAGGACCGGGGAATCCGCTATAAGCTCATCTCCGCCGACCATGTGGGCTTTTGTCCTGTGAAAATTATGTGAATTTTCAAGGAAATCAATAAAAGTATTTGCAAATCCCGGCTTATCTGTTATAATATCCAAGATGCCGTCATTACGGCTATAATCAGTAGGAGGAAACAAATCGTGAACGTCAAGGAATTTGAGAAGAAAGAGAAAAATACCGCCGAGCTCACCGTTGAGGTCAGCCCCGAGGAGTTTGACGCCGCCGTGCAGCGGGCGTACCTCAAAAATCGCGGCCGTATCTCCATACCCGGCTTCCGCAAGGGCAAGGCCCCACGGAAAATGATCGAGAGCATGTACGGCGCGGGCGTCTTCTATGAGGACGCCGTGGAGGACGTGGCTCCCGGAACGCTGGACGCCGGCATCAAGGAGAAAGAGCTGGACACCGTGGGCCGGCCCTCCATCCTGGACTTCAACATCGGCGAGGACAAGTCCCTCACCGTCAAATTCCTTGTGTCCCTTTATCCCGAGGTGACGATTAAGGAGTACAAGGGCATCAACGCCCCCAAGATGGCCGTGCGCGTCACCAAGAAGGACGTGGAGCACGAGATCGAGCACGTCCGGGAGCGCAACGCCCGGGTGGAGACCGTGGACCGGGAGGCCCGGAACGGCGACATCGTCAACATCGATTTTGAGGGCTTCATCGGCGATACCGCTTTCGAGGGCGGCAAGGGCGAGGGCCATGACCTGGAGCTGGGCTCCGGCACCTTCATCCCCGGCTTCGAGGAGCAGCTGGTGGGCACAAAGGCCGGCGACGACACGGATGTCAACGTCACCTTCCCCGAGGCCTACGCCCCGGAGCTTGCCGGCAAGGACGCCACCTTCAAGGTCCACGTCAACGACGTCAAGGCCAAGGAGCTTCCCGAGCTGGACGACGAGTTTGCCAAGGACGTCTCCGAGTTCGACACCCTGGAGGAGTACACCGCCAGCGTCAAGGAGGAGCTCACCGAGCGCAAGCGCCAGGAGTCCCAGCGGGGCTTTGAGGAGGTGGTCCTGAGCCGCCTCACCGACAACGTGGAGTGCGACATCCCCGACGCCATGGTGGACGACCAGCTGGACCAGATGCTCCAGAACTTCGGCTACAACTTGGCCTCCCAGGGCATGGAGCTTGACCAGTACTTCGCCATGATGGGCATGACCCGGGAGTCCTTCCGCGCCGAGATGCGCCCCACCGCCGAAAAGCAGGTGAAGCTGGACCTGGCCTTCGAGCACATCGCGAAGGTGGAGGATTTCCCCGTCTCCGACGAGGACGTGGAGGCCGAGTATCAGCGCCTTGCCGACGAGTACAAGATGAAGATCGAGGACGTAAAGCGCGCCGTCACCGCCGACTCCGTCAAGACCGGCCTCAAGCTGGAGCGGGCAAGGCAGCTTGTCCTGGACACCGCCGTGGCCGAGAAGAAGGAGAAGAAGCCCGAAAAGGGCGAAGGCGAGTCCGCTGAATAAATCCCCGGTAATTGGTTATCATTCCATAAGTTGTACATTTCTGTTAAGCGCCCCCGCGAAGGCGGGGGCGCGAAACGGAATTTTGGTCTTTAAGGAGGTCTTTCCATGAGTTTAGTACCGTATGTAGTGGAGCAGACGGCCCGCGGCGAGCGCAGCTACGACATCTTCTCCCGTCTTCTCAACGACCGCATCGTCTTTTTGGGCGAGGAGGTCAACGACACCACCGCGAGCCTCGTTGTGGCCCAGTTCCTCTTCCTTGAGGCCCAGGACCCGGATAAGGACATCCAGTTCTACATCAATTCCCCCGGCGGCTCCATCACCGCCGGCATGGCGATCTATGACACCATGCAGTATATAAAGTGCGACGTCTCCACCATCGCCATCGGCATGGCGGCCAGCATGGCGGCGTTTCTCTTAAGCTCCGGGGCCAAGGGCAAGCGTCTGGCCCTGCCCAACACGGAGATCATGATCCACCAGCCCTCCGCCGGCACCCAGGGACAGGTCACCGATATGGCTATCCACCTTCGCCGCATCGAGAAGATCAAGGACCGCATGAACCAGATCCTGGCCGACAACACCGGCAAGAGCGTGGACGTGGTGCGGGAGGCCTGCGAGCGGGACAACTTCATGTCCGCCCAGGAGGCTTTGGAGTTCGGTATCATCGACAAGGTGATCGCCAAGAGATAACGATCCCTTTCGGAAAGGAATTTGCTGATGGCAAATAAAGAGGAGATCCCCCGCTGTGATTTTTGCGGCCGGCCCCAGGGGCCCAACACCCGGCTCTTCACCGGCCAGCGGGCGAATATATGCGAGGACTGCGTCAATCTGTGCTACGACCTGATGATGGACGACAGGGAGCCGGAGTATGAGGAGGAGCGCCGCCAGGACCTCTCCCCCCAGGAGCTGGCCAAGGAGCTGCCCAAGCCCACCCAGATAAAGGCGTATCTTGACGACTATATCATCGGTCAGGACAGGGCCAAGGTGGCTCTGTCCGTGGCCGTATATAACCACTATAAGCGCATCTTCTGCGCCCAGGGCAACGAGACGGAGATCCAGAAGAGCAACATCCTCCTGGTTGGGCCCACCGGCTCCGGCAAGACCATGTTCGCCCAGACCCTGGCCCGCATTTTGGAGGTGCCCTTCGCCATCGCCGACGCCACCACCCTCACCGAGGCCGGCTACGTAGGCGACGACGTGGAAAACATACTGCTCCGCCTTCTCCAGGCCGCCGATTTCGACGTGCCTCTCGCGGAGCGCGGGATCATCTACATCGACGAGATCGACAAAATCGCCCGCAAGAGCGAGAACACCTCCATCACCCGGGACGTCTCCGGCGAGGGGGTCCAGCAGGCCCTTTTGAAGATCTTGGAGGGGACCGTGGCCAACGTCCCGCCCCAGGGCGGGCGCAAGCACCCCCATCAGGAGTTCATCTCCATCGACACCTCCAACATCCTCTTCATCTGCGGCGGGGCCTTTGACGGCATCGACAAGATCATCGAGCACCGCCTGGATAAGAAGTCCATGGGCTTCGGCGCGGAGATCAAGACCAAGAGCGAGAAGGACATCGGGGAGCTTTTGCAGAACATCCAGTCCCACGACCTTTTGAAGTACGGCATCATCCCGGAGCTCATCGGCCGTATGCCGGTGCTGGTCCCCATGCGGCAGCTGACCCGGGACGACCTGGTGCGCATCTTAAAGGAGCCCAAGAACGCCCTTACCCGGCAATATAAGGCCCTCATGAGCTACGACGGGGTGAATTTGGAGTTCGAGGACGCCGCCCTGGAGGCCATCGCCGACAAGGCCATCGCCATGGACATCGGCGCCCGGGGCCTTCGCAGCGTGGTGGAGGGAATTTTGACCGACATCATGTTTGAGGTCCCCTCAGAGGAGCGGGTGGACCGGGTCACCGTAACGGCGGAGTGCGTCACCGAGGGCGCCGCCCCCAGGCTCCACCGCCGCCACCCCCAGATCGACCCCCAGGCGTTAGAGGCAAACTAACCACAACTGCCGCACATGGTCATGGTGCGGCTTTTGTGATAAACTGTGTATTTTTCCTTTGTATGAGGTTTTTCTATGAGTGACGAAAACGAAAACATGATCTCCTCCGAGCTTTTGCCTCTTTTGGCGATACGGGGGATCACCGTGTTCCCCGGCATGTCCGTGAGCTTCGACGTGGAGCGGGAGCAGTCCGTGGCGGCCCTGGACGCCGCCATCTCCGCCGACAGGCAGATCCTGGTGGTGGGGCAGCGGGACGTGCTGAAGGAGTACCCGGAGGAGCGGGATTTTTATAAGGTGGGCGTCATCTGCCACATCGAGCAGTATCTGCGCTCCGGGAACGGCAGTATGCGCGTGATCGTCCGGGGCCAGTGCAGGGCGCGGCTTTTGGACGTCCTCTCCTGCGGCAGCGTGCTGACGGCGGAGCTCATGCCCTGCCCGGAGACCCAGCCGCGCATGACCGCCCGGAGCGAGGCGGCGCTGAGAAGCGCCATCTCCCTCTATGAGGAGTACTTAAATCTCTCCGGCACGGCCACGGCGGAGGCCATCATCGGCCTCATGGCCCGAATGGACCCCGGCTATACCGCCGACTACATCGCCCAGAACTCCTACATCCGCCACACGGAGAAGCAGCGCATCCTGGAGATCCTGGACCCCGGAAAGCGTCTGGACGCCGTGATGGCCATGCTCCGCCACGAGGTGGAGGTCCTGGACGTGGAGCACGACATCGCCCAGAAGCTCCACGACCAGATGACCAACACCCAGCGGGAACAGATCCTGCGGGAGCACCTGCGGGTCATCCAGTCGGAGCTGGGGGAGGACGATTTTAGCGAAATAACGGAGCTGCGGGAGCGGCTGGAGGAGCTGGACCTGCCGGAGGAAATCTACAAAAAGGTCTCCCGGGAGATCGACAGGCTCGCCAAACAGCCCTGGGGCTCCGGGGAGTCCTCGGTCATCCGGACGTACGTGGACGCGGTGTTGGACTTACCCTGGCACAAGTACACCAAGGAGCGGTTGGACCTGGAGGCCGCGCGGCGCGTGCTGGACCGGGACCACTACGGCCTTGAGAAGGTCAAGGAGCGCATCATCGAGTTTCTGGCCGTCCGCTGTATGGCCCCGGAGGTGAAAGGCGGGATACTCTGCCTCGTGGGCCCTCCCGGCGTCGGCAAGACCTCCGTGGCCATCTCGGTGGCGAAGGCCATGAACAGAAAGCTCGCCCGCATGAGCCTGGGCGGCGTCCACGACGAGGCCGACATTCGCGGCCACAGAAAAACGTATATTGGCGCCATGCCCGGACGCATCATGACGGCCCTCACCCAGGCGGGGACAAATAACCCCGTGCTCCTTTTGGACGAGATCGACAAGCTGGGCCAGGACTACAAGGGCGACCCCGCCAGCGCCCTTTTGGAGGCGCTGGACCCGGAGCAGAACACCACCTTCCGGGACCACTTTTTGGAGATCCCCTATGATTTAAGCTCCGTCCTCTTTATCACCACCGCCAACACCACGGACACCATCCCCAGACCCCTTCTTGATCGGATGGAGGTCATTGAAATCACCAGCTACACCGACGAGGAGAAGGTTCGCATTGCAAAGGACCACCTTCTTCCCAAACAACGCCGCCGCCACGGCCTTACAGCCAGAAATATGCGGGTGGGGGACGACGTCCTCCGGGACATCATCTCCGGCTACACCCGGGAGTCCGGCGTCCGGCAGCTGGAACGGGAGCTGGCGGCCCTGTGCCGCAAGGCGGATATGGCCATCGCCTCGGGGGAGGCCAAGAGCGTCAACGTTGCCTCCTCGGATCTGGAGCGGCTTTTGGGGCCCAGGAAATTTAAGCCCGAGCGGATGAACGGCCTTGACCGGGTGGGCATCGTAAACGGCCTTGCCTGGACCCAGGTGGGCGGCGAGATGCTGGAGGTGGAGGTGGTGTGCCTGGACGGCACCGGGAAGATCGAGCTCACCGGCAACCTGGGCGACGTGATGCGGGAG